>JBBRUH010000193.1:0-9921 GCA_038248005.1 Cytophagales bacterium
CTTCTATGATTTGTTTTTTAACAATGTTCTATCTATTTTATGTATATCTCAGTATTCATCGGTTTATGAATGAAATAAACCACATAAGTGATTAGAATTTCATCGGTGGATTTTTTTTACTATTAGAGCTGTTACACACTGGTTATCAACACTTTACTTTTTTATAACCATATATGCACACAGAAAACGTAGGGAATTGCTTACGAAAAGCTCCTGTATTAGGCAGCAAAGCTTATCATTATAAGATTCTCAAATAAAAAATTGACATAAATAATTGAAAATCAAAAAGTAACAACTCTAGTTAATCCAAAGTAAATTTATTCTTGAATAATTCTTTTATTTTCTGTAAGATCAAGATATACTCTACAATGTTCTTTCATTCTCTTTTCAAATTATCATGAAAACAAATTAACTTACTGATAATTTTTTTAGTGTTACATGAAATAAAACTAAGAAAAAATTTTACTATTCAAATATTAAATAGTAAATTTAACTTATGTTTATTGTGGCAAGGTTTTAGATATTTTGGTATTAGTTTTGTTATCAAAAAACATAAAATTATCATATTTAAAAATTATTCTCACTCACTCACTTTACTACAATGGAAGATAAAAACGTAAAAAGCTACTTAGAGGCACTTGCCCAAGAATTAAATGGAAATTTCACTGAGTATTCTGATGATACTATCATTATGACTCTTCCCTTAGATGAAGGAAGATTTCAGAGTATCAGAGGATTGATTACAGAGAAAGAATCTGGTTTGATGCTTATCTTTACCTCTACTATCTGTCGTCTGCACGAGTTTCCGAATGTAGATTTTAAACGCATGCTTGAGATGAACTATGAGTTAGGATATTCTAAAATCACCATTACAGATGAAGATTATTTAGAATTGATGACTTCTATTAGGTATGATTTAGCGAATGCAGAAGAGATTAGATACATGATCAATGAAATAGCTCAAACTGCAGATAAATTAGAGTTTGAAATTACAGGGCAAGACGTACACTAAGTGAGAAATGAGTGATTAGTTATAAGAGCTTAATAATAAGTGCTTTAATCAAAATAAATACTTTATTTTGAAAATTTTACTAATCCATCTTTTTAAAAGAAATACCTTACCATTCAATGAATTGATTTACTGATAAAGTTTTTTTACCAATAAATCAAAATAGTAAATTATTGCCTATTCATCAATAGTACTATTTTTGAAATCAATTTATCAAGCTTTTTTAATAAGTCTTTTTTTATTTGCCATAAGTATCTTAAATGTGAAAGGGCAATATGCTCCTTTATTACAGGGTACTTGGGATGGAGACTGGGTCAATGATGAAGGTTTTTTGTTTACTTTTAAGATGGAATTAGAAGTAAAGGAAAATCAAGACTTGGAAGCAAAGATTGATTGGCTTTTGGTAAAATATCCTGAGTCAAGAGAGGATTATGATGAAAAAGTAGGCAAAAGAGCAGTAGAATGGGTGAGGGGGAAGGCTTTGCAAAACAAGATTTTTCTGCAAGGTTATAGAAGACAAGATGCTCATCAAATTATAGGCTTGGATGAATATGAGCTTACCTTAGATTGTGCAAAACAAACACTTGAGGGAGTTACATTTAATGGAGGGAATTGGAAAGGGAAAGTATTTGCACTCAGAAGGATTACAGATACTTTAAAATGTTTCCCGAATGAACAATTGGTTCATTACTGTCATACACTTTCTCTGAATATAAATGCCTATCCTGATGCTAAATCAAGGGCTATTTACTATGAATGGATGAGAGAATATCTTGCTTGTCAAAAAATAGATTTGTATTATTTTCATCTACCTGAGTGGGACTGGGATACTAAACCTGCTCAAACTCAAGCCGCAGATACTGGTCAGAAACCAAGTAAAACCACCTCTAATCCTGAATTAATTTCCTTCCAAGAAGAATTTAACAAAAATATATTTGCTACGAGGATGTTTGTAGCAAGGCAAATTATAGGGCTTGAACTAGGACAAAAGCAAGGAGAAGAAAGAGATGAATATTGGATACGATTGGAGGAAAAAAACAGTCAAAATTTTTTAGAAACACATTCTCAACTCATAAATATCCTTCCCTCTATTAATCAAGCCTTGTATATACAAAGCCAAGAAACAAGAAAGCCTAATTTCTGGAAAATGGTGAAAGAACAATTACCATCTTCTCAAAAATTAGACTTTAGGGATAGTATCATTCGCCGTCAATGGCAAATGATGTATCTAAAATTAGCACGAAATCCTTAGAAGGATTATTATTTTTTAGGCTGCATAAACGCTCCAAAGATTGCACCTAAATTGGCTTGTTGTGAGCCTCCGCCTATAATGTCCATTAAGTTACCCATTCCTTTGCCTTGAGCAGTAGAGGTTATTACATTGTTTAAGACATTGTTGATGGTTGATTTTCCAGTATCACTGTTTAAAAATCCAGCAACCATTTGGCTGATTCCACTTTGTGCTTGAGCCTGTGGCTGTCCGTCTTTAATTGTAGTTGTGGTAGTAGTGTTAGAAAAAGCCGCACCTATAAATCCACCTATCTTATCACCAAGTGAACCAGAGACGGTCTGAGTATTGGCTTTTACATAGTTTTGCAAAAAGAAAAAAGCTACACTTGTAAGTTGCGAATTAATCGTAGAGCCAGAAGTAAAGTTATCAACAGGAATTCCCATTTGTTTGAAAGTAGAAGTCAATCCTAAACTATCCAAGAAATTAGTTTTAGGTGCTTTAAGTGTTCCTTTTTCATCCACTTCTGGTGTGCCACTTTCTTTGCTTGCTTCTTTGTTAGCAGCTTCTACATACTGTTGTAAGGCTTTGTATTGCTCATCACTAATGCCCACCACTTTGTTGATTTCTGCAATCGTAGCTACTTCGCTAGGCTCTAGGTTTCCATCTTTAGTAGCAAGGTTGAGTAGGTCTGTTACTAAGGCAAATTTAAGATTATTGTCTTTAAATTTTGCTAAGTGAGTAGCCAAATCAGTGCTATTAGTATTAGTAAGGGCTGTAGTTACTGTTTTTTTGGATGCTTCTGAGAGATTAGCTGCTGTGGACATTTGATCCATAAAAGCAATTTCTTCTGGTGTATTTTCTTTATTAGCAGTAGAGACTGCTGCCATAATCACTAAGTAAGAAGTACGAATATCTTCACTTTGGTTTAAAAAAGTATTTTCGCTCATTATTATATAAATTTGTTAGTAAAAAAAAGAGTCATTATTAAAACACCTTATCCCATTGCTGGAATAAGGCATTGTTATGAAAAAGGTAATAAACTTTAAAGTAATATAAATTGACCTGTCAGTATATGTATTTAGTTTTCTTGAAAATAAATACATAATTATATGAAAATATGATTTAGAAAATAAAAACCATTTCTTCTATATAAATTGGTTAGTAAATAATTACTTCTAAACAGTAGCTTATTTTTCTGGAATAGTAAGTTTCCATCCTACATAAATGACATTAGGGTCATATTTGTAGTCTTTCCATACTTCTTTATTGGCTTCAAATATTTCCATATATTTGCTTCCGTCACCATAAAATTTTTCTGAAAGACCCCAGAGAGTATCACCAGATTTGACGGTATAAACTACTTCACCAGAAGCTGTTTTTTTAGCACCTTCTATAAGAGCTTCGGCTATTTTGATACCATCTCTTATTTTTTTTACGCCAGGTGCAGCTTTGGCTGCAGCGATTGCTTTGGTCTTAGCATCATCACTATCAGCTTCGCCACGGAGTGTAACTACTCCATCTTCGGCTTCTACGCTTAGGTTGCTAATTTTTACTTTGGCTGCGATGGCTTTTTTTACTGCTTCGACAAGTTCTTTGGAGTCTCCTTCATTAGCAAAATCAAGTATTCCCATGATTATAATTTATTTAGGTTAAGTGAATACTACAAAACTAGAAATATTTTAGAATTTGCAAGCCTTTTTAAGATAAAATTTTTGCTATTTATAGTGATTGCTAAAGAATCTAGGATTTAGGCTTTAGATTTGCAATCCGTATTTTAATGGTTCTTAAATTATTTTTTGCCAATTAGAGTTATGTCCAAAACACTGGTTATTATACCTACTTATAATGAAATTGAAAATATAGAAGCAATCATCAGAAGTATATTCTCTATTGAGACTCCTTTTGAAGTATTGGTTGTAGATGATTCTTCACCTGATGGCACAGCCAAGGTAGTAAAAGATTTACAAGTGGTTTTTCCTGAGAGACTCTGGATTCAAGAACGAAAAGGAAAATTAGGCTTAGGAACGGCATATATTCACGGGTTTAAATATGCCTTGGAGAGAGGCTATGAATATATCTTTGAGATGGATGCTGATTTTTCTCATAACCCTAAGGATTTGGAAAAATTATTTAAGGCTTGCCATGAAGAGGGCTATGATATGTCTATAGGCTCACGCTATATCAAAGGAGTTAATGTAGTTAATTGGCCTATGAAAAGGGTATTGATGTCATTTTTTGCAAGTAAATACGTGCAGTTTATTACAGGGATGCCTATCCAAGATGCTACTGCGGGCTTTAAATGTTATACTGCCGAAGTTCTCAAAACCATTAAATTAGATAAAATACGCTTTGTAGGCTATGCCTTTCAGATAGAAATGAAGTTTTTGACTTGGAAATATGGTTTCAAAATCAAAGAAGTACCTATTATTTTCACAGATCGTGAGAAGGGAAAATCTAAGATGTCCACCAAGATATTTAGAGAAGCGTTTTTGGGTGTAATCCAGATGAAAATACAGAGTTTTTTCCAGTCTTTTAATCGTAAAGAAATCTCTAAACAATCATTGGACGCTATTCCTAGGTGAGAGATGAGTTATAAATTATGAGTTATGAGTTTGTAATAATCTGATGATGAGTGTTTTGCCAAAAATGACTTGCTACTTTATTTAATTATTGTTCCTAGTCAAAGCGAATAGCCGTTACGGGTTTTACTCTAGTAATGATGAATGTAGGCAACAAAAGTACTAATGAGATTACTGTAAAAGTAAGTAAATTCATCAGTAAGATGATTGTCCAGTTCCAGTCAATTGGCACACTGCTCATGTAGTAGTTTTCGGGGTCAAGTGGAATTACCTTGAAGTAATACTGAATTGTACAGAAGCCTAGCCCAACAAAATTACCGATACCCATTCCTTTGGTAATAAGCAATAGACCTTTATAGATAAAAATCATCCGTATCTGCCAATTGGTCGCTCCTAAGGCTTTTAAGATGCCAATCATTTGGATTCGCTCCATAATCATAATCAGCAGAATAGATACCATATTAAAGCCAGCCACAATCAAGATTAAGGTCAGAAAAATACTTACATTTTTACCCAAAAGCTGTAGCCAATCAAAAATATCAAGGTGTCTATCTGTAATCACTTCCAGACGCATGTCATAACGCATATTGTCAAGTAACTCTGGAATGGCATCTTCTTGTAGTGTTTCAAAGTTACTAGCCCAGACCTCATATCCGCCAGCTAGGGTATCTGCCCAATCATTGATACGCCTTACCAAGCCAATATCACCAATGGCTACATTGTTATCAAACTCTTCCATTCCTGTCTGATAAATCCCACCAATGCGTAACTTGCGAAAGCGGGGAGGGTCTTGCACAAAAAAGACGATGACGCTATCACCTACATCTAAATGTAGCTTTTGAGAGATTTTCTTACTAATCAACAAATCACTGCTATATCCTTTCTTTGGGTATTTAATGAATTCTCCTTTGATTATATTATCTTTGAATAGTTCTTCGTTATAATCTTTGCCTAGCCCCTTGATGATAACTCCTAATACTTCATTATTGGTTTTGAGAATACCTGCTTTTTGGGCATAGGCATAAAGATACTTGACAGTGGATAGTTTTTGGTAGTTTTTGTAAAGATCAGTATTGATGCTTAAAGGGGTTTCTTCATAAGAATTATTCAGGCTATGTTTGGTGATGCGCATGTGCCCACTAAAGCTAAAAAGTCTAGCTTTCACTTGGGTCTGAAAACCTTCTAAGATACCAAAGGCTACTAGAATGGTAGCCAAACCCAAAGCAATGCTTGCTACTGCAATGCGTGTAACGATGAAAGAAAAGGACTTTTTTTGGCTTTGTCCGAGTTTTTTGGCAACGAAATAGTAGAAATTCAATGTATTGATTTTTTTTATTTCCCAAAACTATAAAAAAGCCTTGACATTTAGAAAATTAAATTATTTTGTCTTTCTTTAAGAAATCATTATAAATATTTGATTTACACAAAAAACCTAACCTTAGAATATGAAGAAAATATACAAGAACATGATTTGCCTGTTACTTATTCAGGGCTTTTGTTTTATGAATTGTACTCCTAATTTACCAGCTCATACTTCTTCTTTTTCTCACAAAAAAATCAGAATGATTCGCAAAGGAACACTTACTCCCAAAATAGGAGCAAGTCAATTCTCTTTTTATCTTCCTCAGATTCAAAATAAGAAAGTAGGATTAGTAGTCAATCACACGTCTCTTGTCCAAGACACACACATCGTAGATACACTACTGAGTATGGGCATAGATATTAAAAAAGTATTCGCTCCTGAGCATGGCTTTAGAGGTGATGTGGACGCAGGAGAACATTTAAGTGATTCTTATGACTCTAAAACGGGATTACCCATTATCTCTCTTTATGGAAAAAATAAAAAACCAACAGCAGAGCAAATGGCTGATATAGAGGTGCTTATCTTTGATATCCAAGATGTAGGAGTGCGATTTTATACCTATATCAGTACGATGCACTATGTCATGGAAGCCTGTGCCGAGCTAGACAAAGAAATCATCATATTAGATAGACCTAATCCGAATGGCTCTTATGTAGATGGCCCTATTTTAGACCCTAAGCTGAAATCGTTTGTGGGAATGCACCCCATCCCGATAGTGCATGGATTGACCATCGGAGAACTTGCCTTGATGATTAATGGAGAAGGCTGGCTTGCAGGTGGCAAAACTTGTAAACTAGAAGTAGTATCTGTAAGTGATTATACCCATGAAGCACCTTATTCTCTGCCAGTTCGTCCTTCCCCTAATTTACCCAATGATTTATCTATCACTTTGTATCCATCTATATGCCTATTTGAAGGAACTCAAATCAGCGTAGGTAGGGGTACAGAATATCCTTTTCAGGTAATAGGCGCTCCTTTTGCTGAGATGGGTAAATTCACTTTTATTCCAGAAAGTATCATAGGAATGTCTAAAAATCCAAAATACCAAGATAAGATTTGCTATGGCAAAGATTTTAGAGATACAAATCCTAAACCTGAATTTACCCTCCAATATTTGATTGAATTTTATCATAACTATCCTAAAAAAGAAAGTTTTTTTAATGGCTATTTTGATACCTTAGTGGGCACTTATGAGCTTCAAAAGCAGATTAAAGCAGGGATGAGTGAAAATGAAATTCGCCAAACTTGGCAAGAAGGACTTGCAAAATACAAGCTTATCAGAGAAAAATATTTGCTATATAATTGATAATTAGTGAGTTATGAGTTCGTAATAACTTGCACTCTGGAAGAGTCTGTTCTTAGGTAATTGGCATCACAGATAGTGTGTATCAGTCTGATTTTGGTGCGACACTAAAATTTTCGAAGGTGAAACACCTTGCGAGGAGGTGTTTTTTTAAATAAACTAAATCGGATAAATAGATGGTCAAAATTAATTTACACTTTAATCTTGTTATAAAAATTTGATTATCAATACTTTAATAAGATAACTCATCACTCATAATCCAATAATTTATATTTCATAACCCACTAAACATCTATCTTGGAACACACTCAGACACCTTTGGTAAGCATTATATGCCTTTGCTATCAGCATTCGGAGTATGTAAAAAAAGCACTTGAATCTGTCATTTTTCAAACCTATCCTACTATAGAGTTACTCATCGTAGATGATGCAAGCACTGATAAAAGTGTAGAGGTTATAGAGCAGTTTATCAAAGAATTGCCTCAATACCAAGCTGCTTTTCAAGACGCTACTCGAGCAGAAGCAAGGACAAAAATGAGGGTAAAGTTTTGGACAAGTAATACTAACCAAGGAAATTGTAGTGCTTTTAACCGAGCTTTGAAAGTGGCTAAGGGCAAGTACATCATTGATTTGGCAGCAGATGATGTATTGCTAGATGAGCGGGTTGCCGAGCAAGTAGCTATTTTTGAATCCCTTCCTGCCGAGTATGGAGTGATTTTTAGCAATGCTCTTCTGATAGACCCTGATGGTAAGGTGCTAAACCCTCATTATCCGATAGATGCAGAGAGTAAAAGTAAAATAGAGATTCCACAAGGAGATATTTATCAGTCTATTTTGGAGCGGTATTTTATCTCTACGCCTACTATGATGATAAAAAAAACGGTGCTGGATGAGCTAGGAGGATATGATGAAGCGTTAAGTTATGAAGATTTTGATTTTTGGGTGCGTTCTTCCAGAAAGTTTTTATATCATTATCAAGATAAAGTTACGACACTCAAAAGGGTTTTGCCTAAATCTCACTCTACTTCTTTTTATCAGCATAAGAGCAACCCACATCTTGCTTCTACTTTAAAAGTATGCCGAAAAGCACAATCCCTTAACCGTAACTCGGCAGAGCATCAAGCATTGATACAGTGTGTTTCCTATCATTTTAGGCAATGTTTTTTTACGCAGAATTATGCATTGGCATTAGAGTATTATGAATTGTTAGAAGAATTAGAAAAGCCAAATACCCAGTCAAAAGTGATTCTTTTTTTATCAAAAAACAAGGTGAGTGTTCGGCTTTTTTACCGCTTTTATTTGAGGGTGAGAAAATGGATGAAATAGAGTAATGACAAAATAAAAGACCACCTTTAGAGAAAAGATGGTCTTAAAATAAGTTATTTAAAATTATTTTTTAGTCGTTTGTGATTCGATAACTTCTTTCACTTTACCTGCTTGGTCATCCATCATTTTGATGTATTTGCGGGCATTTTCTACAAAATTATCGTGCATTTCTTTTACTTGTGTAGAAGGGTCATAGTTTTTGACACCAAATGAAGTCGTGAACATTCCTGCAAAACGGTCATAAGAGGTTTTCCAGACAGAAAACATTTCACCTGCATTGTCTTTATAGAAGTCAAGTATTTTCTCTCCTGAGAAGTTACTAGATAAATCTTTGAAAGCAGTTACCCATTTTTCGCTAAACTTTTCTTGGGTATCAATCCACTCTTTAACAAAGCTAGGCGTTTGGTCAGTAATGACTTGGTCTTTAAGAGCTTTTGCCATATCGTTGGTGATTACTTCTTGTTTCTCAAACCACTTTTGGTAGAGTGTCTTTGCAGTATCGACAGCATCAGGTTTGCCGATTACTTCACGCATTTTTTGAGAAGTTTCTGTAAGATTTTCTACCGATTTGCTTTGTGCGTGTACCAAAGCTTCGAGAATTTGTTTTGACTCAGCCATAATTTTTCAGTTTTTGAATGAAACGATAAATGATTACCCATAAAGATAACAATTAATTAGAAACAATAATAGTAAAAATGAAAGAAATTGGAAAGTTTCGGTGAAAAAATAGACCAATCACATTTAATTTAAACTCTCTCAATACTGCTTTGATTTCTTTGCTTTTAGAGTGATATTTTTGTATAGGTTTTATCATATTATATAATTTCTTAATTATTTATCTTGGGGATATGACATTTTTTTTAGCACACAGATTTGATGGATTAAACCGATAAATCACAGATAAAAATTCGCTAAATCTTTATTTATCTGTGTTTTAAAGAAGCTAAACCTATTTTTTGTCTTGTACTTAGTCCTTGCGTATTAAATATTTTTTTATCTTCAAAGAAAGAAATTTTAAAATATCTACCTTTATTTTATCGGCACAAAAACAAAAGATTTTCAAAGGCGTTAATTCTTGAATTCTATATAAAACCATTTTACTCAATGAAA
>JBBRUH010000194.1:0-9915 GCA_038248005.1 Cytophagales bacterium
AATAAATGGATTTAATAAATAGATTTGTAAGACTTATTATTCATTAATTAATAATTACTCTATTTATGAAACATCTTAGCAAAGTTACAAAAATAAAATAATCCAAAAAGGTCTATATCCTGCGTATATGAAGTACAAAAGTCATTTGTTGAGCAGTTTATTTTTTCCTTTTTACTTAGCAAATTAACTTTGGTTGTTTTCACATCAGCTTTATTCCTTTTAGGAGCTTGTTCACAAAATCGTGAGGTAACTCTTGATGACAAAGTCTCTGACGAAGTATTGGTACAAATTCATAACTTAGGTTTCTCTAATGGTGATGTAATCCGTACTGAAGGAGGTTATATTGTAGAAAGAGATATTTTTATCTCAGATGAGCATTTATACGATGTACCTAGCCGTATATTACTACGTGTAGGTGAAGAAGAACAATACCGCACTAACAATACTGTAACAACCAATGGTGGGCGTAATATAACTATTCATGCTCCTGTAGGAGGTAGTACTGGCTACAGTACAGGAATGATTGCAGGCCTAGACCTAGCTATCGCTCGCTACAATGCACGAAATTTAAACATTACTTTCACAAGAGTAACAAGTTTAACTGGTGCAAACATCAGAATGACTCGTCTTAGCAAGCGTGATGAAAGACAAGGTATCTTAGGTTCTGCTGGCTTCCCTACTGCTTCTGGTGACCCTTTTGGTGAAATCAAAATGAGTGGAGTACTAGAGTCTAGCTATGGATTAAGTGTTGGTGGCATCGCTACTATCATAGGTCACGAGATGGGACACTGTATAGGTTTCCGTCATACAGATTACTTCAACCGTGCCATTAGCTGCGGTGGTGCTGTTTCTAATGAAGGTGCAAGCACCGTAGGGGCTGTTCATATCCCAGGTACTCCTACTGGAGCTAACCCTGCAAGTGATTTATCTTGGATGTTGGCCTGTACTGACGGAAGTGACCGTCCATTTACTGGGAATGATGTCATTGCATTGTCATGGATGTATCAGAATAATTTTTAATAGATACAAATTTTATTTTTAATAAAAAAAGCTTTCCTAATCTAATCAGGAAAGCTTTTTTTATGATAATAATTGAATATCTATCAAAAGTACTGATATAATCTGTCTCTTTCTGATTAATAAATCACTAGTCGTTTTATTGCTTTTTTGCCTAATGAATTACTGAGATAAAGAAAATACATTCCTGGCTGTAAATTATCTGTACCTATCTCTTTGAATACTTCTGAGATTTCAAACTCCCTAAGCTTGATACCCTGTACATTATAAATTAATATATTCTCTATCTCCTCCTTTTCATCTATCAAAACGACCGTTTCTCCTGCCTTGGCAGGATTAGGAAATACATAATATTCATTATTAGGCACATAAAAAGCTTCTACTTCATTGCTATAAAACTTTTGCCCTTGTACATTGGTAAGCTCTACTCTATACACATTCCTATATAAAAGAGGCTGATTATCATTCAGTAATAGTCTAGTATCTTCTGGAGTATTCAAGGTCTGTATATTTTGAAATACCCCTGATTCTTTTCTTTGCAAGGCTACCGAGCTAAGTCTATAATTAGTACCTAACTGTAGGTCTAGGCGAATGGTATCATTGACAATGTCTAACAATAAAAGTGAGCGAATATAACAGTCTAATGATTGAAAATTATAGTTAAGTGTTAATCCTTTAGGGTTTCGGGTTTCAAACACAGGCGCTACTGAAAAATACACATTGGATGTCTGATTTTTATTAATGACAATTAATGTATCATTCACCAAGCGATAAGGCTCTAAATATTTCCCCCCCATCGCAAAGACCTCATACTCTTCTATCCCTTTTATGGGAGTCCAAGATAAAAGCACTTCCTCTGGACAATCAAAACCTACTTTGGGGACAATAGGCTGCGCAACTGTTACTATTTCAGAAGTGAGTATAAGTGAGGTACTTCTGACCCTAAACTGAATCAATGCCAATGTATCAGGTAAAAGATAAGAAAATGTACCTTGTGAAACATTTGCAACCTCTCCTAAAAACAGCCAATCTTCTCCTTCTGTATATTTTAACTCTATGATGCCTTCTTCGATTATACTGCGTGCTTTCCACTCCAAGTTAATCACTCTATCTGCTATCAGAAAATCACTTTGGCTAGGGTAAAGCCATTGTGAAGAATTCTCATAAGAATATACTACACTAAATGACTGTGTCTCAGACTCTATTAAGAAGCCTTTCACTTTGATTTGGTACTCTCCTGCTTCTGGAGCATAAACCGTGATTTGCTCTATATTATTTAGGTGATCTTCTTTTCGGACTGCAAGTTTGGTAAGAGAATCAGGATGAGGAAAACTACTCAGCACCCAAGGAAGCCATGTTTGGGTAGCGTTTATATTTTTGAGGCTAAGGTCTAAATCATTGATGAGTGCTTTAGGTGCATTGGGCATTGCGGCTGGGTCATGCCATACAAGGCTTATTTTCATCAAACCCGCACCTTCAGGTACTTGCAAGTGATAGGTTTTTTCTTCTTGGTGTTGGAGTGAGCCTTGAATAAACTCTTGGTTTTTGATACTCTTCACAGCTTCTAAGGCATTTACTTTACCAAAACCATATTCATAATCTACTTCCAATCGTCCCAAATCTTCTGAACTATTAATGAGTGTAGCTTTTACAAGTGATGCAGGAGGTAAGTTGCCATATTCATCTAAATAGGCTTGTTGCACCAAAAGAGATATGCCTGATGCCAAAGCCGCCGATTCGGAAGAACCTGCCCCTCCATAAGCAACTAACTCAGGCTTGATGCGTCCGTCATACGCTGGGCCTCTACTACTCAAAGTAGTGATTTGATTTTGTCCGTCTATCTCACCTACACTAAGTGTGTTTTTAGACATTTTAAACTGTGCTGTAAGATTCGCAAAGCCTGTAATCCCAGTATAAACACCTTCTGTGCTTGCTCTATTGCCCGAGTTTCCAGCCGAAAATATGTGTAATAGCTCTGGATAATTGATTGCTTGTGCATCATAGGCTTGAGTTTCTATTCCGTAATAATTCTCAATCCCTACTCCGTAAGAGTGGTTCTGTATGGATATTTCTTGATTCATAAACTCATCTGTATCATCTGGAAGAAGATTAATAAAATCAGAAGTAAATAAATCTGCTTGCCATGCTACACCTTTGCCTAAAGGAGATGAGTTTCCACCTCCTGCTATCAGACTAGCCATCTCTGTGGCATGAGTAGTATTATTGCTAGGGAAGCTATTGCTCAGAGGAATCCGCCCTCTGAAGTCTATATCATTCTTATCAAATGCCTCCTCTTTGACAGATACATTTAAACCCATACCATTTAATTCGGGAAACTGACTGTGAAGTACTCCCACTCTATTGACCCTAAATCCTTCTAAATCATTGCTTCTTTCTGTATAAGCCTGCCGTAAACCTACATCTATAAACAATACTTCCTCAGACTCTAACAGGAGTTGAATTATCTTGGCATTTTTACTTTCTATTAAAATGAGTGTACTATCTTTTGAAAATTCTAAAATAGAAAGGGAAGGGAGTTTATCTTTTGCCCAAACCAAAAACTGTTGTGGGGCATGTGTCTTCACTCTTAAGGTAGAAGGTAAATTCGTTTTTGATACATTTAGTAGTTGGTGTGCTACTTTTTGTTTATCAAGAGTAATTTTAGAGTTTTCTTGTGCTATTAGTAGGTTAGCACTCAGGAGTAAGAGGATTAAAAAGCATAAAATAAAACTTTTCATTGGGTATATTTATGATAATATTGGGTTTGTGCAGTAAATATATAATACTCTTCACTACACAAACCCAAATAGTTATTTATTTAAAATCAGACTATAAAACCTCTCTTACATCTGTAATTTTGCCAGTCAGTGCTGTAGCTGCTGCTGTAAGTGGGCTTGCCAAGAATGTTCTTGCACCAGGGCCTTGTCTTCCCTCAAAATTACGATTAGAAGTAGAAACACAGTATTTTCCTGCAGGGATTTTGTCTTCATTCATTCCTAAACAAGCCGAACAGCCTGGCTCACGAAGTTCAAAACCAGCTTCCTTAAAGATAATATCTAGCTTTTCAGCTTTGGCTTGTTTTTCTACTTTTTTAGAACCAGGGACAATCCATACTTCTACATCCTCTGCTTTTTTACGTCCTTTGACCATCTCTGCTACGGCTCTAAGGTCTTCTATTCTTGAATTAGTACAACTCCCAATAAAGACATAATCAATCTTTTTACCTAGTAGCTTTTCTCCTTCTTTCAAATCCATGTATTTAAGAGATTTTTGAAGATTAGCCGCTTCTCCACTATCCAATGACTCAGAGGTAGGCACTTGCTCGGCAATGCCTATACCCATCCCAGGGTTAGTGCCATAGGTAATCATTGGGCTAATGTCTTTGGCTTGGTAGGTCAATACCTTGTCATAGGTAGCTCCTTCATCCGAAGGCAAACTTTTCCAGTAGGCAAGTGCTTTGTCCCAATCTTCTCCTTTGGGTGCAAAATCCCTTCCATTGATGTATTCAAAAGTAGTTTCATCAGGAGATATTAAGCCTCCCCTTGCTCCCATTTCTATACTCATATTGCAGATAGTCATGCGTGCTTCCATAGAAAGCGAGCGAATCGCATCTCCAGCATATTCTACAAAATAGCCTGTACCGCCTGCTACGCCTATTTTAGAAATGACATATAAGATAACATCTTTAGAAGTTACTCCTTTAGATAATTCTCCCTCGATTTCTATTTTCATAGTTTTGGGCTTGTATTGAAGAAGGCATTGTGTTGCCAAGACCATCTCCACTTCACTCGTACCAATCCCGAAGGCTACTGTCCCAAAAGCTCCGTGTGTAGAAGTATGACTATCCCCACAGACGATGGTCTTGCCAGGCTGTGTGATGCCTAACTCAGGCCCAATGACGTGTACAATGCCTTGATTGGGATGTCCTAAGCCATAGAGTTCGAGTCCAAATTCTGCACAGTTTTTTGTGAGTGTATCTACCTGAAATTTTGAAAGTTTTTCTTGAATGGGTAAATGCTGATTGAGTGTAGGCACATTATGATCAGCCGTAGCTACTGTTTTGTGAGGATTTTTGACAGGAATACCTTTGCTGCGAAGTCCATCAAATGCCTGAGGACTAGTAACTTCATGAATAAAATGGGTGTCAATATACAAGACATCTGGTGCATCTTCTTGGCTTTTGACGATGTGTGCTGCCCATATCTTATCAAATAAGTTTTGGGGTGTATTATCTTTATTGGCTTGGCTCATATTTGAGAATATCTAAATTATTTCATTTTGAATTTAATCTAATCTCAAAGTTAAACAGTTTCTTTGAACCAGCAAAGATGTTGAGTTGAGGGATTGATTTAATGAAGGATTGAAGGTTGAAGGATTGAGCGATTATTCACTGCTAAGTAGAGAATCAAAATTAGTTTTCACTTTAAATATTGGTATAAAATATTACCAAGATAAATCATCACTCATCATTTATAACTCATCACTTAGTGCTGTTATTTGATAAAAAAAAGCTGTATTAATAAGATTTTCACTTAAAAATTAAGAAATTAGCAGAAAGTTAGTTGGATGGTTTATTTTTATCTTCAACTCAAAAATGACTTCAAAACATGGAATATATTAATGATTTTCTGGCTCATAAAATATTTACATTTGGTAATTATGAGTTTACAGCTTCAGGCCTTATCCAATTAGTAGCAACCTATATCATTGTTTTATTGGCAAGTATATTTGTGAATCGTTTTTTCTTGAAGCGAGTCAAAATTATCCATGAACTTCCCGCTGATAAAAAAAGAGTTTTTGCCAAGCTACTCACCTATACTATCCACATTCTTGGACTTTGGTTTGCGTTATATAGCATTGGTTTACACCCTAATACCCCTATTCTTGCACTTGATAAAAACAATACCATTGATATTTCGGATTTGATTAAAGTAGCCTTGATTTATGTATTGGCTCGTCTGTTGATTTGGTTGATTGAAAAGGTATTTATTCGAACTTCTCTTTTTAGTAAATCTGAGGAGGGTAAACTCTTTGCCATTGTTCAGATTTCTAAGTATATCGTAGTGATATTGGCTTTTTCCTTTGCACTCAGCACTGTGGGGATAGATTTGGGGCTGGTTTGGGCAGGCTTAGCAGCACTCTTGGTCGGGCTTGGTTTTGGAGTACAACAGACCTTTAATGATTTAGTATCAGGCTTAATTCTACTCATAGAAGGTACTGTAAAGGTAGGCGATATTATAGAAATAGAATCTGTGGCTGTGGGTAAAGTGATCTCCATTGGTATCAGAGTTTCTAATGTGGAAACTAGAGATGGTATTAACATCATCGTGCCTAACTCCAGACTTGTAGTAGATAATGTAATCAACTGGAGTGGAAGCGAAAAAGCTACTCGATTTAGAGTGAAAGTAGGTGTTGCGTATGGCTCAGATACCCAACTAGTCAAAGAAAAATTATTAGAAATCACAAAAGAGCATGCTTTTGTGGTAACTAAGCCCGAAGCACCAATGGTTTTGTTTAAAAATTTTGGAGATTCTTCTCTTGAATTTGAGTTATACTTCTGGACGTATGAAGTCTGGGATATAGAACTGATTAAGAGTAAGATGAGATTTGCGATAGATACTATTTTTAGAGTAAATGATATCGTGATTGCCTTTCCTCAAAGGGATATTCACGTAAAAATAGACAAACAAGTAATGCGAGAAATCAAAGAAAGTTTAGATAAATGAGTCTTATTTTTTGTATTTTTGTAGAATAAACATTCTAACTCATGGCAGGTCGATATATCAATTTATTTACTGATTTTGGTTTTAAAAAGCTCTTTGGCACAGAGGAAAACAAGGATTTGCTTTTAGATTTCCTCAATACACTTTTGCCAGAAAAACAAACCATTACTGACATTCAATACCTCAATAGCGAAAGATTAGGGAATACTATCTTGGAGCGAAGGGCGATTTATGATTTACTATGTGAAAATGACCAAGGTGAAAAGTTTATTGTAGAGTTACAGCGTGGTGAGCAAATCTATTTTAAAGAGAGAAGTACATTTCATGCAGCTCGTGCCATTCAAGACCAAGCCAAAAAAGGGAAATGGGATTATAATTGGCAGGATGTTTATACCATTGCGATTATGGATTTTTCATTTTCTAGAATAAGTCATGAAAATGTCAAAAGTGATGTAGTACTTTACAATCAAGAAAATAAGCTTAAATTTACAGATAAAGTCCATTTTATCTACTTAGAAATGGATAAATTCGAAAAAACGGAGGAAGAACTTGTCAGTAATTTTGATAAATGGCTTTATATACTTAAAAATATCTCTGTCCTTTCTGATGTCCCTTCCAGACTTCAGAAATTTATATTTGAAAAAGTCTTTCAAATAGCCGAAATCCTTA
Source organism: Cytophagales bacterium (assembly GCA_038248005.1). Classification (GTDB taxonomy): domain Bacteria; phylum Bacteroidota; class Bacteroidia; order Cytophagales; family Microscillaceae; genus JAABSX01. The sequence continues at coordinate 7,410 of JBBRUH010000194.1, forward strand.
GCTATAGCCCAGAAGAAAAAGTGCAATACCTAGAAAGTCTAAAATACTACCGTGATTATGAAAACTCAATGGATTTGAAATATGAAAAGGGAAAAAAAGAAGGACGAGAAGATGGAAAGCAAGAAGGTGTACTAATTACTGCGAAGAACGTGAAAATGAAAGGCTATAAAAATGATACTATTAGTGAAGTTACAGGTCTAAGCATCGAAATTATCGAGAAGCTATGAAAGAAATGAACGAAGAAGAACTCAAAATATACCATGACAATGAAAACACGTTGGATTTTTATTATCAAAAGGGATTCAAAGTTGGATTAGAAGAGGCAAGGCGAGAAGTTATACTTAATATAGCAAGGAAAATCAAAAATCAAGGAATAGACGAAGATATTATTAGCAAAGTTACAGAACTAAGCATAGAAGAAATTAGAAAATTATAAATCAATTAAATGGATACAGAATACCTAGAACTCAGCAAAGCCCACGAATCTAGAGCCGCCATAGAAAGACTTTACATAGAAATGCGTCATATCTTCAATAGTGGTTCTTTCAAACCCAATGGCATCTCAGGCAAATTCATTACAGAAGCTTTGCTTACCCTGAGTCCTGAAATTTATGGCTCATTGAATGACCTCCAAAAAGTAGAACTCAATGGATTAATTTACGTCATAGAACGTCTGCCAAAAGGCATAGAAGAGTGTAGATATATTAAATTTACTTCCGAAGAAGGATACCAAAACACTAATTTTGGAGTCATTATCCCACCCAAACGCAGACGAAACTGCTACAGAATAGACCAAAGCCAAATGGTCATAGAAGTTACAAGAGGGAGAAGTGAAATCTATGACGTACTTACTCACCTTACTTTCCTCTATCATGAAGCAAATAAAATCAGGGGAAATGCTTTTAACGAACACGGACACAAAAGCCGTGAGTGGGAAAAGCTAGAGCAAATCATAGCAGGTGAAATAGAAATCACCGAACAAAACCAAGATGCTGCATTTACTTATCTTAGCTCGCTTTTAGGGCGTACTTTTGAAGAAACCAAGCAAATGCAACAAAGACTCAATGAAAATAAAAACTCCAATAATGGGCTATTTTCTACAGTTTATTGGCTTGGGCAATTGGCGTATGAAGAAGAATTTTTGCAGCGTGATAAAGAAATCACCTTTACGCCTACGCTTCGTGAACGCATCGGAAGGCACATTTATGGTGAAAAGTGGGCTCGAAACATCAAAACAGCCTTGCTCAATGCCAAACTCTTTGACAGACCTGTGCATATCATTAGTGCCAATCTACACAGTGTGATGAATACCATTTATGCACATCCAGCATTGCGTAATACCTTCAAAGAACCAAAAACCATCTCTGAAATAGCCCTTGAACTGAGTAAATCTGAAAATGAACAACTCAACCAAAGGGTCAAAAAATATGCCCTAGGTCACGGAATGCTTTCTCTCTCTGATGAATCTGGAACGAATCTTTCTATCCAGATTTTTGATACTGCTCAATTAGATTTAGAAGATATTTCAGAAGAAATCAATATCAATAAAGAGTATCTCCAACAAGAAAAGCCCGTCATCGTAGTCATGGATTATGCCTTTGGTGAGCAAGCCTATGAAACGATGGATGAACTCTTAAAACCTCTTAAGACCGATAATACTCAATATTTAATGCCTGTTGCTTCCATCTCGATTATGGGCAAAGCGGGTATTTTAGAAGGGCAAAAAGGAGATATTATGATTCCGACAGCCCACGTTTTTGAAGGTACGGCTGATAATTATCCTTTTGAAAATGACTTTAAAAAAGAAGATTTTAAAAATCAAGGAATTGATGTCTATGAAGGGCCAATGATTTCTGTGTTGGGTACTTCACTCCAAAATAGAGATGTGTTAGATTATTTCAAAAACTCTTCTTGGCAAGCTATTGGATTAGAAATGGAAGGAGCACATTATCAAAAAGCCATTCAGGCAGAAGTCAAGATTCGTAAAAATATTAAAGAAGATGTAGTGTTAAGATATGCCTATTATGCCTCTGATAATCCACTCGTTACGGGCGGCACACTTGCTTCAGGTAGCTTAGGATTAGTAGGTGTAAAACCTACTTATCTGATTACGATTCAGATTCTAAGTAAAATATTTGCTCCTAAAAATTATACTCCTGCAAAGAATAATGGAAAAGAGAATGCTGTAAAAAGTAAATAAATGAGTATGAGTGGTGAATTTGTAAATAGGTAGTCAAAATTAGTTTGCACTTTAATCTTATTATAAAGTTTTGATTATCAGAATCTTACTAGGAAAACTCATCACTCATCATTTATAACTCATCTCTCACTTATCTTATTTACCTCTAAAATACTTTTAAAAGCACTTATTTTCATTCCGTTACTTCGGCTCGTGCGTACTCAGAACCACCTAAAAGACCTGTAATGACATTAAAAAGGATAGAAAGTACGACTCCTGTCCATAATAGAAATTCACCAATCTTTTCGGCACCAAACATCAAAAAGA
>JBBRUH010000195.1:0-9902 GCA_038248005.1 Cytophagales bacterium
ATCGTCTGTATCTCCATAGACATTATCACCTAGCCAAATCCATAGATTTGATTTATAGCCAGCAATGGAAGACCATAAAGGCTGTGGCTTGTCATGCTTATTACAAGAACCAAAAGTAATCATACTCAAAGAAGCTATATTGCTTGGCTGAGGTGAAGGTTTTTGGGCTAGTGCCTTCGTAAAAGTAAAGACTAACAGAATTAATATTAGAGAATAAACTTGCTTCATTTTTATTTATTTTATGTTTTGATATTTCATTGCTTCAAAATTATCAAAGATTATCTCAGAAGCAACATATTCATATTAAAATTATATTAAATTAAGAGTTAGATTGAGTATATACTCAAACACAAACTTAGCCTTGTTCAAATTAACAGGTGTCTGGATGATGATAAAAAAGATTTATCTTTGAATATTACTAAAAGTATTGACTAATCCAAAGCCAGTATGGCTTATACAAAAAATACAAAAAAATCTTCTTTTACTTTAAAAACTAAAAAAATCTTCTTTTACAAGTATAAAATACTGCTTTGTTACTTGCATCCATACATTGGTTTTGCTTTTTTTACATTACACAATCAAAAACACATCTAATATGAAAAAGCAATTTTCTAAAAAACAACCTATTTGTAAAGTAACCTTTCAATTACCCCAAGAAGCTGCCCCTAATGCACAGACCGTAATGGTGGTCGGTGATTTTAATGATTGGCTACCCCAAGAAGGCACTACCCTCAAACTTGATCGTAGTGGCTTTTTCAAAGCCGAGCTAGACCTAGCTACTGGGCGAGAGTATCAGTTTCGCTATTTGATAGACAATGCTCGCTGGGAAAATGACTGGTCGGCAGATAAGTATGTTCCTACTCCTTTTCAAGGAATTGAAAACTCTGTGGTGTCTTTACTAGAGGCTGAAAAGACTGAAAAAGCAAACGACAATTCTACCAAAAAAGCTACTACCAAAGCCGAGAAAACTAAGGCAGATGACCTAAAAAAAATAGAAGGCATCGGAGCTAAAATTGCTGAAAAATTGCAAGAAGCAGGAATATCCACTTATCAAACCCTCGCAGAAGCACCTTTAGAAAAACTCAAAGAAATACTCACGGAAGCAGGCTCTCGCTATAAAATGCACGACCCTAGCACTTGGTCAGAGCAAGCACAACTCGCCCAAGAAGAAAAATGGAAAGAACTCAAAGACTGGCAAAAAACACTGAAAGGCGGTAAAAAATAAAAAAAAGACCTTCTAAGTTTAGTGCTTAGAAGGTCTTTTTCTTATTATTATTCTGAAAAACGACTATTAATCACAATTTACCTCACTCTGCACTAGACTTGAGTTGGTTGCAGTTGCTTGAGTAACACTTGTCTGATACAACACAATTCGATCAATAGCAAAGCCCTGTGAGCGTCCAGATAGTTCAATGGTATATCTTCCTGCAGTATCAAATGTTGCAAAAATATCGTGTGCATCATTATCACCAACCTTTGCATCTCTTTATTATATTTCAAAGAACTTTTGAAGTATAAAAATACAATATAATAGCGATATAACAAGTAGCCAGTAGAAAAATATAGAAGCGAAAAATATCTTTTACTATATAATATCATATTATTCTATAAATAAATAGAAGTTTTAGAATGCTTAATTAAGGAAGTAATTGTTTCTAAATATAAAAACATTACAAATATAACACTACCTTACGATTTTATGGGTAAAGAGAGGTGCAAGCCAAGAGGCTTGCACCAGCTATTCATCTTGTCCAAGCGTCTTCGCTTGAATGATATTTATTAGTTTAAGTTATTGAATATCAGATACTTAAATTCTTTTTATCAACAGAAGTTATTACCGAAATATAAGTTATAAGGATAATTTGTAAAACACGGTCTATTGCCAAGATATTAAAGAGAGACTTTCTCATGATAATTTTGATTAGTGATATAAATAATACGAGAACATCAAAATGTGTTCTTAAACTTTCAATATTTATTGAAAGTTTTTTACTTCTCAGATTCAACTTAATTATTTTAAGGATTCCATAAAACTGTAAACTAAAAGTTAAAATCAAGATTAGATACAAGGATTCTATTATAAGGAGTGATTTTTTGTAGAGAATCTTTATATTCGCAATACGCTTTATAGGTTTATTTTAAGAAAATAGCCCTACAATGTATTTGCTAACTTTTTATTAATCAAATAATGATGAAAAAATTACTATTAATCATCTTCACTCTATGCTTGGGCAATGCTTTTGCACAAGCTCCTAAGTCTGAGTATAAAAGCTCAAAATTTGCTCAATTAGGTGAAGATTTACCCACACCCAATAGCTATCGTGGTGCCAATGGTGCTCCTGGTCCTGATTATTGGCAACAAAAAGCAGACTACCTTATCAAAGTAGAGCTTTTTGAAGAAAAACAAAGCGTAATCGGTTCTGAAACTATTACTTATCACAATAATTCACCTTTTGTGCTGGATTATCTCTGGCTTCAGCTAGACCAAAATGCCTTCCGCAAAGACTCTGATACTTACACTACTGCTACGGGAGAACTATCAGAGGAGAATGTATATGGACTTTATCGCCAAAGCTTTATAGAAGAAGCTGATTTAGGTCTAAAAATCAAAAGCGTAAAAGATGCCAATGGCAAAGCATTACCCTACATTATCAATAAAACAATGATGCGTATAGATTTGCCTACTTCCTTAGCTGCCAAAACAGGAAAAGTTATTTTTTCGATAGAGTGGGAGCATAATATGCGTGAGCGTAAAAAAGTAGGCGGACGTGGAGGTTATGAGTATTTTGCCGAAGATGATAACTGTGTCTATGCCGAAGCACAATGGTTTCCTCGTATGGTTGTTTTTGATGATGTCAATGGATGGCAAAATAAGCAATTCTTAGGTCGTGGAGAGTTTGCACTCACTTTCGGAGATTATGAAGTGCAAGTAACCGTACCAGAAGACCATATCTTAGCAGCTACAGGTGAGTTACAAAATCCAGAAGCTGTCCTCAGTAAAGAGCAAATAAAACGCTTCAAAAAAGCAGAAAAATCTGATATTCCTGTTGTAATCGTCACTCAAGAAGAGGCTATAGAAAACGAAAAAGATAAATCAACCAAGAAAAAAACTTGGATTCATAAAGCTCAAAATGTACGTGATTTTGCTTGGGCAAGCTCTCGTAAATTTATCTGGGATGCGATGCAAGTAGAAGTAGGTGGCAAAAGAGTATGGGCTATGTCTTATTACCCAAAAGAGGCTAATCCACTTTGGGGAGATTATTCTACCAATCTTATTGCACTTACACTCAAAAATTATTCTAAGCATACCTTTGATTATCCTTATCCTGTGGCTATTTCTGTAGAAGCTTCTAACGGAATGGAATACCCAATGATTTGCTATAATTATGGTCGCCCTAATGCAGACGGTACAGTTTCTGACCGTATCAAGGCTGGTATGTTTGGGGTAATTATTCACGAAGTAGGTCATAACTTCTTCCCAATGATAGTAAACTCTGATGAGCGTCAGTGGACTTGGATGGATGAAGGTCTGAATACTTTCTTAGAGCACCTTACTGAGCTAGAAGTAAGCAATACAGAATGGGGCAAAAAAGCGTATCCTGATGGTTATCCTGCTACTAGAGCCTTGCCTAAGTCTATTGTTTCTTATATGAAACTAGAGCCTGACCAAATCGTGCCTATCATGACCAACTCAGAATCTATCTTACGCTTCGGCCCTAATGCCTACAGCAAGCCTGCTACGGGTCTAAATATTCTTAGAAATACTGTAATGGGTCCAGAGTTATTTGATTATGCCTTCAAACAATATGCTTTGCAATGGAAATTTAAGCATCCACAACCTGCTGATTTTTTCCGTACTATGGAGAATGCTTCCGCAGTGGATTTAGATTGGTTTTGGAGAGGATGGTTTTTTACTACTGAGCCTTGTGATATAGCCATTGATAAGGTAACTCTTTTCCAATTTCCTGACAAAAATGGCAAAGTAAAAGTAGGAAAAGACAAAAGCCCTTTTGAAACGAAGCAATTTAATGCTCAAAAAGCAGAAGAACTCACCAAAAATATTATCAAAGATGGTATTCGTGTAACAGAGGAGGAGAAAAAAATAATCTCTACCGAAAAATACTACTATGAGTTAAAATTCAAAAATATAGGTGGATTATTGATGCCTGTCATCGTGAAGATGGACTATGCTGACGGAAGCAGCGAAACTATCAATATTCCTGCTGAAATATGGAGACAAAATCCTGAGTCAGTCAGCAAGGTTTTAATCACAGACAAAGAAGTGCTGGCTTTTGTGCTAGACCCTAATGAAGAAACAGCAGACATAGACATTAGCAACAATGCTTTCCCTCGTGTAGAGGAGTCTTCTTCTAAATTTGATGAAATGAAAAAGAAATCAGAAGGAGAGAAATAAGATTCTCTGATGTTATTTGTTTTCTGACAAATAATATTTAAAAGCCCCTTACCCTTGTTTGTGATTTTACAAATGATAGTGAGGGGATTTTTATTTTTACACCATTACCTTGTCTGCACAGGCAATTGAGAATGACTTGGTATTTTAAAAAAGAAGTTTTTTTTAAAATAACCTAACAGCATTTTGATTATCTTGTTCATTATCATGAAAATCAATCTATTCATTTATCTACGAAAATACATCCATGACAATATTAGGTACTATTATTAAAAATATTATTAATTTAAGCGATACTTTAACCAATGAGAGCAATCCAATAGAGGAACAAAAAACAGTACTTAAGCAATTACTAGACAAAGCAAAAAATACGGCTTTTGGTAAATATTATGGATTTGGCAAAATCTTAAACGCTAAAAATATCCAAGAAACCTTCTCTGAAAAGATCCCTTACCATGATTACCACAGCATGCATATTCAGTGGTGGTGTCAGTTGCACAAAGGTCTGGAAGACATTACTTGGCCGGGAAAACTGCATTATTTTGCATTGAGCAGTGGCACTACAGGCAAAACCAGTAAACAAATACCCGTAACAGATGAGATGGTTGAGGCTATCAGAAAATCAGGGATTATACAAGTCAAGGCATTGTGTAATTTTGACTTACCCTCTGATTTTTTTGAAAAAGAGATTATGATGCTCGGAAGCTCTACCGAACTTAAAGAAAACGAAGGCTTTTTGGAGGGAGAAATCAGTGGAATCAGTGCGAGCAATATTCCTTATTGGTTTAGAGGATATTACAAACCAGGGCAAAAAATATCTAAAATACAAGATTGGGATACCCGAGTACAAGCCATTGCAGAGAATGCAAAAAACTGGGATATAGGAGCTTTGAGTGGTATCCCTTCTTGGATGGAACTAATGATGAAAAAAGTAATAGAATATCATCAGGTCAAAAACATTCATGAAGTATGGCCTAACCTACAAGTTTATACAAGTGGAGGAGTTGCATTTGAACCCTACCAAAAAAGCTTTAACCAATTACTTGCTCATCCTATCACTGTGATAGATACTTACTTGGCTTCTGAGGGCTTTTTAGCATGTCAGCAAAGACCAGACACTAGCTCTATGAAACTCATTACTAATAATGGGATATATTTCGAATTCGTCCCTTTTGATCCAAAATACATTAATTCTGATGGCTCTATATCAGAAAATGCTCCTTCGATTACACTCTCAGAAGTTAAAAAAGATACGGATTACATATTGATAATAAGTACTGTCTCAGGTGCATGGCGTTATTTGATAGGAGATACCATTGCGTTTACAGATGTAGAGAAAGCAGAAATCAAGATAACAGGTCGCACCAAGTTTTTTATGAATGTGGTAGGTTCACAACTTTCTGTCAATAAAATGGAAACTGCCTTGAGAGAGTTAGAAGAAACTTTTGATTTGAAGATTCCTGAGTTTACAGTTGCGACTGTGAAGATAGAAAATGAGTTTTATCATAGTTGGTATCTAGGAACAGAGACAAACATAGCAAATGAAAAACTAGCAGAAGCACTAGATAAATCTCTACAAGATGCCAATAATAATTATGGTGTAGCACGCTCCAAAGCTTTGAAAGGAGTAAAGGTAAAGACCATTTCTCTTGATATCTTTTATGAATGGAATGCTGCCAATAAAAGCAGAGGAGGACAAGCAAAAATGGAAAAAGTAATGAGTGAAGAGAAATTTGAAACTTGGGAAAAATTTGTAGCTGAGAATTCTTAATTTTTTAAAAGGAAGCTTTTAATCTTAACCTCTTCCGTGGTTCGTGTCTTCACAAACCACCACTGATTTTGGTTCGTGAAGACACAAACCGAGGGTTTGAACCTAGACAAAATCTTCCTTTCGCCATTGCCTGTGTCTTCACAGGCAATTAGTAATAAAGCCTTCCTTTTGCTTTATATTTGAACCAAAATAACTGACTTTGATGTTATATTTACTTAACTCAAAATCAAACATAGTCAACATGGCAAAAGAATCAAAAGAAGAATTTTATCAGAAGCTCACCAATCGTCTCAAAGAGCATGACAGTTTTCCAGTATTGTATATGTTTAAGTTTATAGTTCCAGCCGATAATCAAAAGATTGCTCAAGTCAGTCAGCTTTTTCCAGAAGGTGCCGAAATCACGATGAGAGCCTCCAAAAAGGGTAATTATAGCAGTATGACCATTAGAATAGTAATGAGTACTGCCGAAGAAATCATCGAAATCTATAAATCAGCCGAGCATGTCGAAGGCATCATGGCATTCTAAAATAGCCTCAAATAGGAATAAGATTGTATTTTCACATTAATTTCTGTAATTTTATAGAGAGATTTATTTGATAAGATGGTTTATTACTTCTCTAAAAAACACATAAATGGATGTAGAATCACTTCTTTTTTTAAATTTAGAATCTTTTTTTGAGAAGCAAGACTTTGATTTGCTTTTAGAAAAAAAGCAGTTTAGGAAGAATACTGAGCAAGGTTTTCAGAATATCATTCCTTCTATTAGCAAATATGAGCAAGAGAGTTTAATAGAATTTAATATTGGTGTACGCTTAGACATTGTAGAAAATTTAGTCAATCAATTTACTCAACATTTAATTGATTTTCAGGCAGATACCAACACATTATTGACTTCTATGGGGCGTTTGCTTAATGAACCTTTTCTGAGATTTAAGGTCAAATCAGAAGATGATTTGTTTCAGGTCTGTCAAAAGCTTTGTAAATTTATGACAGAACAAGGGTTTAGTTTTTTAGAGCAAGTCTCACATTCACCTACCTTAGACCAAGTTATCAATAGAAATCCAGAGCAAGCACATCCTTATTTTTATAACTCTTATCACCGAGCACTCAAAGGAATTACCCTTGCAAAACTCAACTATAATCCAGATTTTGAGGGACTTGCTCAGACTTATTATCAGCAACTTATCCGTAAAAATGCACCTCCTAGCCAACAAGAAAACTTCCAAAAGTTATATCGATATTTACATAACTTCTCTGTGAATTAGAGAGAACGGAATGATTAGCAAGAGATTAGTTATAAGTTATTAATTATTGGGTTATTAAGTTATTGATAATGAGCGTTTTGGTCAAAATAAATGTCCATTCTATTTTTAAACAATTACTTAGGCACAATAATTAAGTAAAGTATTCATTTAGTTTGAGTAAAATTCTCATTCTCAGAGTACTATAAATTCATCACTCATCTCTCACCAATCCAATAAATTCATCTGATTTTCTTTGAGTTCAAGGTTATGGTAGATATTTTGGGTATCATCATCCTGTTCTAGTTTTTCAATCAGCTTCATGGCTAAGATAAATGCCTCATCATCTAGCTCTATCGTAGTAGTAGGAATTCTTATTAGACCTGCTTCTTTTACTTCAATTTTTAAATCTTCTAGCTTTTGCTGTACACTTCCAAAGTCTTCTAATCCACAAGTAATGCTCAAATAATCATCTGTTTGCTCTATCTCTTCAGCATTGGCTTCTATCATCTGAAACTCAAATGCTTCCAAATCAAAATTTTCTAAAATTTGGATAAGAAAAATGCCTTTTCGATCAAATAAAAAATCTACTGAACCGTGAGTAGCTAAGCTTCCTCCATTTTTGGTAAAGATACTCCTTACACTTGCCACTGTCCGATTGAGATTATCAGTACTACACTCCACAAAGACAGCTACTCCATTGGGAGCATATCCTTCATAAGTTACTTCTAGATAGTCATCACTATCATCGCTGCTGCCTTTGCTGATAGCCCTTTCTATATTATCTTTGGGTACATTTGCCCCTCTTGCATTTTGAATGGCAAGCCTAAGGCGAGGATTATTTGCAGGTTCGGGGTCACCAGTTCTAGCTGCTATCATGATTTCTTTGATGAGTTTGGTAAATAACTTACCTCTTTGGGCATCTTGTCTGCCTTTTCGATGTTTGATATTTGCCCATTTGCTATGTCCTGCCATGTTTTTTTATATTTTTTTGAAAGAATAAATTTTATGTATAATATGATAATTTCACTTTGTCAATGGTCTATTTTTTTGAGAAAATAAGATTTTGATAAAGGTTTGTATGAAGATATTTTTGGTAATTAATTTAAGTCAGAGTTTGTATTTAGGATAGGATAACTTACTTTGAGATAGCTACCAAGAGCATTTTTATTTCTTCTACTTTTTCTGATTCTTGTACTTGCTCAAAAGAAAGGATTAAATTTCTTAAAAATCGCTGTACCATCTCGAGATTAGTGCAAGGCTCATAAAACTGTGGGCGAGGCTTTAATTGGAGTTTTTCCATATAGTCATCAATGTCTTTTTTACCAAAAATAAGCCCCTTGTTGGCAGCATTGACATAAAAATGGGCTTCGTCTGATTTGTAAGTAAGAATAAACATATTAGGAAGATTTACACCATAGATAGGTATTTTGAGTTGCTGTGCTACCAACATATAGACAGAACAGAGGGCTATAGGATTACCTCGTCTAGACTCTAACACGAGATTAATCATAGAGTTGCTAGGGTTCTGCATGTTTTGTGTATTAGAAGAAAAATTCAACTTTGTAAAAATAATGTTATTAAGATTTTTTATCTGGTCATGAGGGCTTGCATACGTTCGGTGATTGAGCCAGACCTCATAATAGATTTTATCCATCTCCTTTTTTATTTTTTTGTAATCTAGGTCAGGATATTGATAGGTAGCCACGAGCCAAAGACCTTTGAGGAGGTTGTCTTTATCGCTTTCTTTCCAATCTATAAGCTTTTCACGCAGAGAAGTAAACTGCAAGTGATGTATAAGATCTTCAATCCGCTTTTGTACATTCTGATTGAAGTTTGTTTCCCATTCAGTTTCCAAAAAAGGAATAATGACATCTCCCAACGATAAGATTTTTTCTTCTACGTGCTGTATAATGTCTAAATCTTCATCATCTAAGAGAGAGACCAAGGCACGGATTTTTTTCACGTCCATAAAATATCATTGTTCAAAATAAAAAATAAAATCGCCTCACTTAAGAGATTGCTTTAATCAAATATACAAAAAAATTAAGTTTGAATCACCCCTACATTGTATCTTTTTTCGATAGGAGCGTGGTTTGCTGCCTCTATTCCCATAGAAATAACTTTTCTAGTATCTAATGGGTCTATGATGCCATCTACCCAAAGTCGAGCTGCTGCATAATAAGGGGATAGCTCAGTTTCATAACGATTGGTGATTTCATCCAATAGCTTTTTCTCCTCTTCTGGACTTACCACCTCACCTTTGGCTTTGCGAGAAGCTACTTGAATCTGAAGGAGCGTATTGGCAGCTGATTTACCACTCATAACGGCTATCTGTGCAGAAGGCCAGCTATACATCAGGCGAGGGTCATAAGCACGTCCACACATCGCATAGTTACCAGCACCATAAGAGTTGCCTACCACAATGGTAAATTTAGGCACTACAGAATTAGCCATAGCACTGACCATCTTTGCTCCA
>JBBRUH010000196.1:0-9785 GCA_038248005.1 Cytophagales bacterium
AAATAACAGTATCAAATAACAGTAACAAATAACAGTATCAAATAACAGTATCATATTTTTCCCTTGTCCCTCTGGAATATTCTGCTGTATTGCTGAGTTTTTTTCAGTTTCATATTTTAGTGGCGGAAAGAAAAGCAATTAAGCCCACAAATTTATTTGTGGGGCTTATTTTTCACAGGGTTAGTTTTCAAATAACAGTATCAGAATCCTACCCATCAAAAAATCCTAAAAATCCTAATTAAGACAGAAGGCGTTCTTTTCTTTTGTAACTCCTTTTCGTAGATTTTCCGTAAATTTTGCATAATTTTGAGATTGAAATTTAAAAATTTTGTTCCTTATAGAATCAGCATAAGTGCTTTATCATAGCTAAGTTCCTGATTATAAGGGTGTTATTCTCTATTACTTTTTTATGTCCAAAAAAAAGAAACTTGCTCAATCGCCCCATGCCAATCATAATAGTGAGAAGCCAACTCTTAAAGATAATCTAAAAGCCTTTCGGAATATTCCTAAATTATTTAGGCTTATCTGGGTTTCTGGCCCTTGGCTTTTTATGAGCAATATTATATGTAGGCTATTCAAATCAGCCTTGCCACTCGCTTTGTTGTATGTGGGCAAACTCATCATAGATGAAATTATTCGTCTTACTTCTACTGACTCTGAGAAATGGGATCATTTGCTCATTTTAGTAGGAATAGAGGTAGGGTTAGCCTTGTTTTCGGACTTGCTTACGAGAGGGATTAATCTTGCTGATGCGCTGCTAGGCGATTTATTTGCCAATGATATTTCGGTCAAAATTATGCGTCATGCAGCTAATATGGACTTGGCACAATTTGAGAATCCTGTTTTTTATGATAAATTAGAGCGAGCCAGACGACAGACTTCTAACCGAGTCATGCTGATGTCGCTTATTTTAGGACAAATCCAAGATTTTGTAACTATCTTATTTTTAGGTGTGGGCTTGGTGCTGTTTAACCCTTGGCTTATTTTGGTTTTGATTTTGACTCTCGTGCCTTCTTTCATCAATGAAAACTATTTCAATCGCTCCAATTATTCGCTTACGCACAGTTGGACATCTGAAAGAAGAGAGTTAGATTATCTCCGTTACATTGGGGCAAGTGATGAAACTGCCAAAGAAGTGAAGATTTTTGGGCTGTCTAATTTTATTACAGATAAATTTAAAATCCTTTCTCATGATTACTACCTTGCCAATCGCAGCCTAGTCATTAAGCGAAATGTCTGGGGATTTGTGTTTAATACACTTGGCAACTTGGGTTATTATGCAGCTTATTTAGTGATTATCTGGCAGACCGTCCAGAAAATACTGAGTATTGGTGATTTGACTTTTCTCTCTGGCTCATTTAACCGCATGCAAAGTCTCTTGCAAGGCATTTTCTCGAGATTTTCATCCATTGCCCAAAATGTGCTTTATCTTCAAGATTTATTTGATTTCTTAGAGCTTAAACCTCTGATATTCAGTACAGAAGATTCTATTCCCTTTCCTCAAGAAATCAAAGAAGGCTTTACTTTTGAGAAGGTAGGTTTTAAATATCCCAACTCGGAGATTTGGGCGATTCGTGGAGTTTCTTTTACCTTAAAATCAGGCGAGAAACTAGCCTTGGTAGGTGAAAATGGAGCAGGTAAAACGACTTTAACGAAACTTCTAGCAAGGCTTTATGAGCCAGATGAAGGAAGAATTTTATTGGATGGAAAAGATATTCGCTCTTTTAATCTGGAAGAATATAGAAAAGCTGTAGGCGTTATTTTTCAAGATTTTGTGAAATTTCAGTTTCAAGCCAAAACCAACATTGCCATCGGGCGGATAGAATGGCAAGAAGAAGAAGCCAAAATACTAGATGCGGCACAGCAAAGCCTAGCACACGGAGTCATCGATAAATTGCCTGGAAAATATGAGCAAATGCTCGGTAGAAAATTCTTAGGAGGAACAGATTTATCAGGTGGTGAGTGCAAAAAGTAGCACTAGGGCGAGCCTATATGCGTGATGCTCAGTTGATTATCTTAGATGAGCCTACTGCTGCCCTTGATGCCCGAGCTGAGTACGAGGTCTTTGAGCGTTTTACAGAACTTACCAAAGGCAAGACTGCTGTATTGATTTCGCACCGATTTTCCACAGTAAGAATAGCAGATAGAATCTTGGTCTTAAAAAATGGTGAAATGGCAGAATTGGGTTCTCACGAAGAACTTTTGGCAAAAGATGGACTCTATGCCGAGCTTTTTAACCTACAAGCAGAAGGGTATAAGTAAAAGTGCTTCGTGAAGACACGAAGCACGGAATAGATTTTTCTTGTTAAAATAAATCTCTCGCCATTGCCTGTGTCCTCACAGGCAATTATGAAAAATAAATCAGAGTAATCTCAAGTATATTTTTGGGCGGAATAGAACTATGGTTTAGTTTGGAGACATCATTTAAACAAACGGTGTATATGCTTTTTTCATCCCAATCAAATCTAAAAATATTGAAATCAGAATTGTCTGGACAAAGAGCTAATACATGGTTATTAGGTTTGGTGATAGCAGGCATAGTGATTTCTCTGTTTCCTTTTTTCTTGTTTACTTTTTTTACAGTTCCTTACAGTGATGATTTTGCTTTTGCCAATCAATCTCAGGCTGGTTTTTTTCATTTTTCACATAACCTTTACATGTATGCTTCTGGTCGTTATACGGTGATTATAACGGCGTATTGGTTTAACCCCCTGCGTTTGGGCCTAGCGTATGGAAGCATAGGCGTAAAGTTTATTTCTTTTGCCTTTCTCGTATGTTTTCTATGGACGCTCTATTATTTGGTGTGTGTTGTCTTCTCGAATATCTCAAAGGTATATGCTTTGCTTTTGGCTTTCATTACTCAGATTTTTTTCTTAAATAGCCTTGTGGGCTTAGATGAGTGGGTATATTGGTTTGTGGGCTTGAATGCCTACTTCTTGCCGATGCTGATTTTATTGCTTTGTTATCTATACCTCATCAAGTATTTACAGCAAGGATATTTATCAAAGGTGGAGTGGGTCTTGCTTCATTTTCTTAACTTTTCGGTGATGGGTACACACGAAATAATTGCTGTATTTCATCTCTCTGTGCTGTGTTTTATTGCTTTACATATTCACTTAAACAGGAATCAGTGGCAGATTTCTGTTTTTAGTTTACTGATAGGTGCATCTTTGGGTATGTTTATTTTAATAGTAGCGCCTGGAAATTATGCTCGTTGGTTTAATTTAGACCAAATATTTGCAGAGGATGTCGGGCGTTATTCCAATCAAAGTCTGCTCAAAGTAAGTATCTTAGGTGCGTATTTTGCCATTTCGTCAATGGGTAATTGGCTCAGCAACGCTAGTTTTTGGATATTGACACTGCTTTTTTTGCCCTTGATGCAAGACTTGGTTGTTCGCCTTCACCTCAAAAACAGTAAGTTTATCTCACCTGTGCTTCACGCAGGCTTGATTTTATTGCTTTTTATCTCATTCCATATTTTTGCACTCCGCACCAATCACTATGGAATCGGTAGGGTAGAAGCACTGTTTCGGTTTCTGTTTTATTGGAGTCTCTGGGCGAATGTACAGCTTTGGCTCTGCTTCTATGCTGAGAAGTTAGAAAAATACAAGTTAGATTCACTTGAAGTCCATCCACATAAAAATCTATTTTTAGGAATTATGAGTTTGTTTCTTGTTATCTCTATAATGCCCTCGAGCCAAAATATCAATCAGGCGTATTATGAGGTGGCATTTGTAGTCCCAGGTTATCAAGATTTTATAAAGAAAAGACTTGACTTGCTCCAATCATCTAGAGGAAAAGAAGGCGTTATACTCAGGCAAATACCAGCACATCTTCGCTCACAATTTTTATTGGTAGAAGATTACTCTAAAGGTTCAAATAGTTATATTCGCTGCACAGAGGAGTATTTTGACATCAAAAAAATCAAAATATCCCCTTACTAAAATCTTAAAATAAAGGTCCCTCTCCCCAATGGTAAGCCGAACGGTAAGACCAAAGGCAGAGAGGAATAGGTTACATTTAAGTTCTATGTTTTTTGATTTGAGTTTAATGAAGCATTATACTAACCCTGCCCTGTGACTTTATATATTTTTGGCGTAATCCAGAAGTAGTGTAAATAAAAAAAACTCACTACCTTTGAAACTTATAATATTTTTATTAATTAATCTGATTATAAAACACTATGAAACAATTTACTTATTTTGCATTGATGTCATTACTAGTCTTTGCTTGTGTACCAGCCAAAAAATACAAAGCACTAGAAGCTCAGTATAAGACCTTAGATGATAAAAACCGAGCTGCTGACAATGATTTATCTTCTACCCGTACTGCCCTAAACTATTGCAATACAGAAAAAGATAGACTAGACTTAGAGATTGATCACCTCAAAGAAGTAAACCGCAATCTACTAAACAGCATCTCTGAGGTAACTTCACTTACCAAGAAAGAAGCTGAGAATATGTCGAGATCTCTTGAAAAAATCAAAGAGAAAGATTTACAAATCAGGACACTTAATGAAGCTATTAATCGCAAAGATTCTATGACGATTGCCCTTGTAACCAGCCTTAAAAGAGCCGTTGGTACGGATGATAAAGACATTGAGATTAATGTAGAAAAAGGAGTCGTGATGGTTTCTATTTCTGATAAATTTCTCTTTACCACTGGTAGTTATGATGTCAGCCCACGAGCTGATGAAGTGCTAGGTAAGGTTGCCTTGATTCTTCAAGATAGACCTACTTTTGAAGTATTGATTGAAGGACACACTGATAATGTGCCTTTCAAGCGTGGTGAATTGATTGATAACTGGGATTTGAGCGTAAAAAGAGCTACTGCTCTAGCACGCAAATTGGTTACTAAATTTAAAATTGCTCCTGAGCGTCTGCTTCCTGCTGGTAGAGGTCCTTACGTGCCGATAGCTTCTAATGACACTGTGGAAGGTAAAGCTGCTAACAGACGTACTAAAATCATTATTATGCCTAAAATCGATGAGTTTTATGGCTTAATCGAAGAAGGAATGAATGGTGGTAAAAAATAATAGCAAGTAGGTAATGAGTTATAAATGACAGTAATTCTCATTTAGGTCTATTTTTTACTACCAAAAACCTGTGAGGTTTTATTTCTAAATATTTAGTTATCAATACCTTAAACCTCACAGGTTTGGCATTTTAAATAATTCATTGAGGTCAGACTTGATTTTTTCTGATTTGTATATGAAGGAGATTTGGTGAAATTTTTTACAGCCAAATTATTTTTATAAAAAATGAGAATTGCTGTATAAATGATAAGCTATCGCAGTAAAGTCTTGATAATCAATTCTTTATAATAAAATTAAAATACGAACTAATTTTGCCCATCTACTTACTTGATTAATTATTAAGATACATAAGCCGTCCATATCAATTACAATCTGTGATTGATATGGATGGTTTTTTGCTTATATAAATATTGAGTTTTCTAATAACAAATAGATAACATCAGACTTTTTGAATATACTTTAACTTTGCCTTTGGGAGGTGAAAAAACTAATAAAGGCTATTCTGGTTGTATAAGAATAAATAGCAAAGGTACTTTTTTATTGAGGTTTCAGTTTGATTTTTTTAAGAATCATATTTTTTGATATAGTCACCAAATTAATTTCCCAAAATCATAACTATTAAGCAACACAAAATATCTTAAAAAGATATGAGTGCTTTGTGTAGTAAGTTGATAAGGCATTAAATAAAATGCTCATTATCAGTATTTTACGAAAAAAATAGCTAACACCTTACTTAAAGATAACATTACATATTTTTATGAAAAAACATTGGATTCGTATTCTTTCAATAGGAGTTACTTTTATCATTATATTGGGGTTAATTGCTTTTCAAGCAGGCTGGCTTAAGTTTGGTACATCTCAAAAAGAGGACTCAAAAAATACTCCTGCAAATGCACAAAGTAATTCGGATTTGCCCGCTGTTCGTGCTAGTATTGTCCAAAATAGCACTCTCGTAGATGCCATCAAAGTAACAGGGACACTGTTGCCCAATGAAGAGGTAGATTTGACTAGTGAAGTCGCAGGTAAGATAGTATCGATTAATTTTCAAGAAGGGCAGAATGTAGCACAAGGAGCTTTATTAGTAAGAATGAGTAACACAGAGCTTTTAGCCCAGCTAGAAAGGCTCAAAGCTCAAATCACACTCTACGAAAGCAGAGAATATCGCCAAAGAAAACTCCTAGAAAAAGGAGGAGCAAGCCAAGATGAATATGATGCCGTTCTTTCTGAATTAAATGCTTTAAAAGCACAAGTGAAGGAAACACAAGCAAGCCTAGTCAAAACCGAAATACGTGCACCTTTCAGCGGCACTATAGGCTTACGCAAGGTAAGCAACGGAAGCTATGTAAACCCTGGCACAAGCATTGTAAGACTGGTGAATTTACAGAAATTGAAAATAGAGTTTTCTGTACCCGAAAAATACAGTGGCAAAATCAAAAAGGGGCTTAAAATATTGGTGCGTTCTGAGATATTGAGTGGAGATACATTAGAAGCTTTTGTCTATGCCATCGAGCCTAAGATTAACCTAGAGACTCGCACACTCACCGTAAGGGCAGAACTCAATAATGCACAACAAAGACTTATTCCTGGTGGTTTTGTAGATATTGAAATCATCTTGGCACAATACCCCAATACTATCCAGATTCCTAACATTGCCCTCATTCCTGAGCTAGGAGGTCAAAAAGTATTCAGATATGAAAATGGACTTGCCGTGTCCGTACCTGTTAAAATAGGGATAAGAGGTCAGCAGTCTATTCAGATTACAGAGGGTCTTTCGGTAGGTGATACACTGATTACTTCTGGGATTCTCAATGTTCGCCCTAATACTAAAGTGAAAATCTTAGAGGTGAAAGCCCCCTAACCCCCGAAGGGGGAATTAAAGGAAATTAACCTGTCTTCCGTTAGGAATCTGAAGGTGTATTAAAAGTGTTGAAGACTTTAAACTGTTATTTGACTAAACTAAAAAGCGTTCTATTTACCCATCAATGGTGGTTCGTGAAGACACTATGTCATTGTTTACTGAAAAATGAAATTATTATTTGAAACTAAAAATATATGAGTACTTTATCTCAAATTAGTATTGCACGTCCCGTATTTACCTTAGTACTGTCTATTACCATTTTACTTTTTGGTTTGATTGGTTTTACTTATTTAGGTGTAAGAGAATATCCAAGTGTAGATCCACCTATCATCAATGTATCTACTACCTATGTAGGTGCAAATTCTGATATTATAGAATCACAAATCACAGAGCCACTAGAGGAAGCCGTCAATGGCATAGCAGGGATTCGCTCACTCACCTCAGTAAGCCGTGAGGGGAGAAGCACCATCACCGTAGAGTTTGATTTGGAAGTAGATTTGGAAGCTGCCGCCAATGATGTCCGTGATAAAGTCTCCAATGCAGTCGGTAACCTCCCAACAGATGCCGAACCTCCTACTGTAAGTAAAGCAGATGCAGACTCAGACCCTGTAATGTTTATCAATATTCGAAGTGAAGAACGCTCTATGCTTGACCTTACCCGAATCGCTAAGGATGATTTTAAGGAAAGGTTTCAAACCATCAACGGAGTCAGTGAGATTGCTGTGTGGGGAGAGAAGCAATATTCTATGCGTCTTTGGATGGATCCTATCAAACTTTCTGCTTATCAGCTCACCCCTCTCGATGTTCGCAATGCTTTGCTTGCCCAAAATGTAGAGTTACCCTCAGGGCGAATAGAAGGAAATGAAACCGAATTGAGTGTGAGGACATTGGGCAAGATTAGCTCACCAGAGGAATTTAATAACTTAATAGTGAAGCAAAATGGAGATAATATTGTCAAATTTAGTGATATTGGAAGAGCAGAGTTAGGTGCACAGAATACACGCACACTTTTGCGAAGTCAGGGAGTGCCTTGTGTAGGAAATGCCATTATAACTCGCCCAGGAGCTAATCAAGTAGAAGTAGTAGATAAAGTATATGAGCGTCTCGAGGAAATTAAAAAAGACTTACCCAAAGATATTAAAGTAGGCATTGGCTTTGACCAAACCAAATACGTCCGTGAATCTATCACGGAAGTACAGCAGACTATTTTTACTGCCTTTCTACTGGTAATCATGATTATTTTCTTGTTTTTGCGTGATTGGCGTACTACGTTGATTCCAGTATTGACTATCCCAGTTTCACTCATAGGTACTTTCTTTGTGATGTACTTGGCTGGGTTTTCTATCAATGTGCTTACACTTTTAGGGATTGTCTTGGCGATTGGTCTAGTAGTAGATGATGCCATCGTATTGATGGAAAATATCTATACTAAGATAGAAAAAGGAGCAGAACCCTTAGAAGCTGGAATGAAAGGCTCTGCCGAAATATTTTTTGCTGTCATTGCAACTACCATCGCACTTGTAGCTGTATTTCTTCCTATTATATTCTTAAAAGGAATCACAGGAAGACTCTTTGTAGAGTTTGGTGTAGTGATTAGTTCGGCGGTGATTATCTCTTCTTTTGTAGCATTGACATTGACTCCGATGCTTTCTTCTCGCATTCTCAAAAAGCGTGAGCGTAAGAATTGGTTTTATCGCAAGACTGAACCCTTCTTTGTAGGGCTTACAGATGGTTATCGATGGAGTTTGGAAGGTTTTATGCAAGTCCGTTGGTTGGCTTTTCCTATTGTGATAGTGTTGGCTTATATCATTTATGTATTAGGAGCTACTTTACCTCAAGAACTCTCTCCACTTGAAGACAGAGGAAATATCTCAGTACGTGCTAGTGGGCCAGAAGGTGCTACTTTTGAATATATGGATAGATACATCAATGATCTCACAAAATATGCACAAGAAACCATCCCCGAAAATGAAAACATGATTACCGTAACTTCCCCAGGCTTTGGTGCATCATCTTCTGTCAATTCAGGTTTTATGCGTCTTCGCCTCAAAGATGCTATTGACCGAAAGCGTTCACAACAAGAAATCGCTGATCAAATTTCAGAAGGTATCAAACAGTTTACAGATGCAAAGGCAAATGTGTTGCAGTCTCCTAGCATTGGTGGTAGAAGATCAGGCTTACCAATTGAATATGTAATCCAAGCTCCAAATTTGGATAAGCTAAAAGAAGTACTGCCTATTTTCTTAGAAAAAGCATATCAGAATCCTACTTTTGAGTTTGTAGATGCCAATTTGAAATTTACAAAACCCGAACTCCAGGTAGAGATTAACCGAGAAAAAGCGACTAAATTAAATGTATCTATTATCGACATAGCCCAGACCTTGCAATTTGCGTTGAGTGGACAGAGATTTGACTATTTTATCATGGATGGCAAGCAATATGAAGTTATAGGGCAAGTGATTCGTGAAGATAGAAACAAACCCAATGACCTTACCAATATCTATGTCCGTAACCAAGAAGGGCAGATGATTCAGTTAGATAACCTTGTTACCACCAAAGAAGAAAGTACGCCACCTCAACTTTACCGTTATAACCGTTATCTTTCTACGACTATCTCGGCTGGATTAGCCAAAGGAAAAACTATCAATGATGGTATCAAAGCTATGGATGAAATCGCTGCCGAAGTCCTAGATTCTTCTTTTAGTACATCTTCGAGAACACTTTGAACAGGCCCTTGCTGGTGGCCTTGATATAATTCTTGGTGTAGATGTACCCGGCATCGTGTTCTTCATCGGCGGCACGATTGCCATCCAGAGGCGGCAGTACGCCCTGGTCGATGAGATCGTAGATCGAATCGAAGGCGAGATACGGATTGATCGCAGTACAACCATA
>JBBRUH010000197.1:0-9773 GCA_038248005.1 Cytophagales bacterium
GACATGGTTGAGTGAACTTGATTATCGTAAAGCTGAAACCACATTACAAATTGAGTGGAAGAAGTTGATGAAAGGTAATGTTAAAGACCTCAGAGATCAAATTGATGGAGAATGGTGCTCTAATCTTGTAGCTCTTGCTACTATTAAAGTTAAGGAGGGAGAGACTAAGGAGGGAGAGACTAAGGAGTATCAGACTGTCTATAATAAGGCATTTCTTCCTTCTTATTGTCTTAAAAATTTCAGACTTATTGACTACATGAATCCTAAAGTTCTCGATGGAATCAAAGCTAAAAAGTCCAAGGATCAGAAAGTTCATGAGAAGTTTGTTCTTAATATTCTAGGTCAATATGGATGTAAAGACTATTTCATCCTAAGAGAGCTTAAAAATTACGATCCTAAGGAAAACTTAGTAGCTTCTGATAAGGTAATTACTGAGGAAGATAGTGATTATTAATTCAAACATTTTCTAATCAGAGCCCTCAGCAAATAATTGTTGGGGGCTTTTATTTTTTAAAAAATGATACGAGGAGAAAAGAGAGAGAAACTAACACCAGAGGGAGTTCTTCAAAAGATTACTTCCTATGACATATTTAGAATGTATATGCCTAATGGTAATTGGAGAGTAAATCAAGTAACTATTTCTCCCTTCATGAGAGGTAATCACTATGAGAAAGTTCCGTCCTTTATTATAGGAAATAGAACTGGTGTACTTCATTTCTGTGATTTTGGAGATCCAGATAGACGAGGAGACTGCTTCACTTTTGTTAAACTTCTACACAATATACCAAATATGGATGAAGTGTTAAAGAAAATTGACAATGATTTTGGTTTAGGAATAGGTAGTTCCCCCCTTAGAGATTATAAGAAAGTAGTAGGAGAATATCAACAGCCTGAAGAATTAGGAAAAAGGTATGCGCTTATTCAAGTAATCACTAGAAAGTTTAATAAGGAGGAGCTTGATTTTTGGAAAGAGTATCACTTAGATCTACATGAGATTAGAGGAGCTGGTATCTACGCTTTAAGTAAGGTGTATCTTAATAAAAGTCTTCATTCTGCTAGAGATAATGAGATTAGATTTGGTTACCTTTATGATGGAGGATTTTGGAAAATTTACACTCCATTTGCTGAAAAGAAACGTAAGTGGTTAAGTAATGTACCTGTAAGTCTTTCTTATGGTCTTGAGAATCTCGATAAAGAGCATAATACACTTATTTGTGATAGTCTTAAAGACTATTTAGTCTGTAGAAAGGTCTATCCTTATATCTGTCAGGTACAGAATGAGAGCTTAGCTGCATTCTCTACAGAAACTATTTCCTATATAAAGGAGAATTCTAAAGAGGTCTTTTATGGAGGAGATTCTGATGATCCAGGAAAGAAAGCCAGTTATGCTATTACTAATGCTTTTGGTTTTAGACATATTAATCCCCCTGATTATCTTCTTAAGGAAGGTATAAAAGATTTTGCTGCTTGGGGAAGATCCTATGGAATAGAATCACTCAGAGAACACTTTATAAAGAAAGGACTTTTATGAAAGGCTTATTTGAAGAAGTTAGAATGTTAGTAGCTACTTATTTTTTAAGTTGGGCAGCTTCTATTTCCCCTAATACCAAAGAAGGAGGAATTATAAATAAACATATTAGAAATTGTATGTATGATCTTTTAAAAGAGAATAATGAGATAAATGAAAAATAATATTTTTATACCTAAAAAGATTAAGGTAGGATTTAACAAGAGAGGTGATACCTACACAGGTAAGCTAGGCTATGTTATCTATCATGATGGTAAAGTGTGGCGAAAAGAGAAATCATGGGAAGGATGGAGAGAAACTTATGTAGAAGCTGCTATCCTTGAAACAATGAAGAAGAAGCAGTGGGATGATATCCTCATAAGGGCAAAGAATAATTGGGACGGTATGGTAAGACAACTAGAAAAGGATCCTAAATATTACAATAAACCTATCATAGATGGAGGGTATAATCTATATCTTAAAAGTCAGAAAGCAGATAACTATACTACATTTCAAGGAAACTATGGTAGAGAATGTAATGATCCTAGTATAAAGCCTGTAGAGTATAACAATACTCCTATAGAAGGATTTGTACTTAACAGGAAAGCTGGGGGTAATACTAGGGGACATAGCTGGAATCAGAGACAAACCTATTGTAGGGTGTATGACCCAAGAGGTTTTGAGTTTGAGATCACTATCTCTAACCTATTGTACATCCTTGAGAATGCTTCCTCTACTGTAGGAAAGGGGCTTGAGGGTAAATTCATTTATGGCTGGGAAGGAAAGGACTTAGTCCTTATTCCTGAAGCCGCACCTGAATACAAGGACATGGTTAAGTTTACAGAGCTACAGGGAGAGAAAATTAGTAAGAAAGATCTTATCCCTGGTCATAGCTACCTAACATTCCAAGCTACAGAAGTAATTTATCTAGGAGAGTTTCCTTATTATGACTATGAGGGGAGAGACCTAGGTAAACAATTATGGTTCTATATTCTTGGAGAACGCTGTAGTAATATAACTACCTTGTCTGTACCCTCTATTAAACAAAAGATAGGAGAACTTGTAGATAGCTATTCAGATCTCATGGTCATCCTAGAAAAGAATATTAATTATAAACCTAAGGAGGTTCTAAAGATCTCTTATGTCCTTATGACAGAAGAAGACCTTAGAGAGTCTGCGAGAGCTACAAGTTATTATGACCAAACAATAGAGGTATTTATCCTTGAAAAAAAGTTCTACAAGAAAAGATATCTTACTGTTCCTTATAGGACTAATGGTAACTATGCTATTAGAAAAGCGAGAAGAGGAAAAGAAACTTCTATCTATACCGGAGTAAAATATTTACTATCTAAAATTCAATTATATAAAGAAATAACAAATAAGAAAGATGGCAAAGAAAAACAATGACAGTATAATCCTCTCCCTCAAGAAAGAGCTGGAAGGAAAAAGAAAGGCTTTAGCCTCAGTAGGCAACTTTAGGCCAAAGACTAACTTAGTACTCAATCTGGGGGGAGGAGGGGGAGTCTCTAATCTAAATGTTCTGGACAAGGTAGCTATACTCCTTCTTCTATCAGAACTAATGTCCCTTCAGAGGAACATAAAAGAGCTTGCATTTGAAGAGCTCGAAGTCTCTGGATACCCTTTGAGTTCCTGGATTAGTGACCTGATAGGTAAGTACCATGTAGCAAACAGAAAAGAAGAAGAGCACAAGCTCTCCCTACTTGAAGCAAGACTTGAGAAACTCATTTCTGCAGAATTACACGAAAAGATTGAACTTGAAAATATTATTAATTCAATGAAATAATGGATAAAAATTTAAGTAGAGATGTAGATAATGTTAAAGATACTATTGATTCCTTAGTAAGTCTAATAGAAGACTTAGAAACTCAGATTCAAAATATTGAGGATGAGACAAGTGAACTAAAAAGCACTATTAAAGATTTAGAAAGAGAGTTAAACCAAAAAGAAAAAGAATATGCCAAAGATTAATGTTTACACAGCAACAAAAAATGAGCTAATTAAGGCTCCAATTCCACTTCAGACAAGGACTTACAAACCAGTTTCTAATGAAGGACTAATTGATCTTACATTAGAGAGCATTCATAGAGCAGGTTTTGAAGTGCAAACTGAGAATTATACCATGGCTAAATTTGGAGAAGTTGCCAATGGTCGTTATACTATTCGTAATATTGAGGATACAGAGATGCAAATTCAAGTGGGATGGCAGAATTCCTATAATAAGCAACTTACAGTTAAGTATGCTTTAGGAGTACACATCTTTATTTGTGACAATGGTTGCGTTAGTGGGGAAATGGGAGCTTTCAAAAAGAAACATCAAGGAGATGTTCAGGAATTTACTCCTAAATATGTTAGTGAGTATCTAAAGACTGCAGGAGATGTATTTCTCAATATGCAGAAAGAAAGAGATACTATGAAGAATATAGAGCTTTCAAAACGTGTCACTGCGGAGCTTATAGGAAGAATGTATTTAGAGAGTAATGTTATAGAAGCAGCACAATTGACCATTATAAAGAATCAATTGTTGAAACCAAGCTTTGATTATAATGCTCCTAATAGTCTTTGGGAACTTTATCAGTTTGTTACCTACTCAATGAAAGGTTTACATCCTTCGCTTTGGATGGATAGCCATATTGATGCTCATAAGTTCTTTACAGATAATGCTAACATTATTGTTCCTGAAATGCCCACACTTAGATTAGAACCAGAGATGGTAGATACACAAATGAGTTTATTTGAAGAAATGTGAATTGGAAAAATTTTAAAACTCAAATTCATGAGAGCTGGCATAAAAAGTTGAGGCCATTTATAGAGAGTAATGAATGTGATGCTATCTATAAGTTCTTAAAAGCAGAGAGTAAAAGGGGGGTTAAAATAGCCCCCCTCTCTTCTGCTGTATGGAGATGCTTTATGGAAACTCCTTATGATGATCTAAAGGTAGTAATGATGGGATTATCACCCTACCATACCTTTAAGGAAGGAATTCCTATCGCTGATGGTCTTCTTATGGGATGTTCGATAACTAACTATCCACAACCATCTCTAAATCAGTTCTACTCTGCAATAGAAGTAGAACTACATAACGGGTTAAATCTTAATTTTATTAAGAATCCTGATGTAAGTTATCTTGCTAAACAGGGAGTGCTGATGTTTAATGCCTCTCTTACAGTGGAGATGAATAAGGCTGGAAACCATCTATCTATCTGGGAACCTTTTGTCAAATATCTATTTGAAGAAGTTCTTAGTGGAGTGAACGTTCCTATTATTTTATTAGGAAAAGAAGCTGGGAGATATGATAGATTTATAGCACCTTTTACAAATGTGTTTAAAATTAGTCATCCAGCAAGTGCTAGTTATAGCAAAACTGAATGGGACTCCCAAGGAGTTTTCAAAACTATAAATAAAATATTAAAAGAAGTTAATGGAGATAAAATAAATTGGTTAGAAATTAAAAATTAAAAATATGTTGATAGAAGTAAAAGATTTAGAGAAAGGAGATGAGATACTAGTTCCTTTAAACGGTCATCTTCTTTACATTAAATTATTAAGAAAACCTGTAATAAGGTATAAAAAAGACAGTACTGGAGCTAGAGTGATAGTAACTTCTTACTATAGAGACTCTCTTGGAGAAACTCTTTATAAGGCTGTAAAAGGAAGTGTCAATATAGAGGAAAAAATTTGGACTCTTCACGGATATACTCATAGTATATTTACTCCTATATGTTCTCCAGAAGGACATAACACAGAGAAATATTTTAATCTTAATCACAAACAAATTTGGTTAGTAAATCGTCTTTAATATGGAAACAAGACTTAGTGGGAGATTAGCTAAAGGAGATCTCATCGTAGTATCTATAAATGGTGGGTATCTGGACTTAGGATTCTTTTTAGATGGACATACTGAGGGTACTCTACGTTACTTTTCTGTACAGGACTTAAATAACTGGTTTGAGAGTAGAGATACGATGCTTAAGAAGAAGCGTCCCTACATAAGTTTTATTAATAAAGCCTATGAGGACAGAGTTGTCAAGTTTCATCCAGACAGCTTTAGTGAAGAATTTTACGATAACGAATATTTAAAAGCTCTAGAAGCGCTTAAACTACTTAAAATAATATAAATGATTTTAGAAAAACAAAAAGAAGTAGATATCCTATCCGATGGAGAGGAAAGTCAGGAATCTATTGGTATGACTCTTGATTTGGATTCTGCACAGTTTCTGATGCAGATGCTGAGTAAAACACTTTATAGTGATCCTATTGGTAGTACAATAAGAGAAACTTGTAGTAATGCTTTAGATAGTCATAGAAAAGCTGGAGAAGAAAGACCAATCATTGTAGGCTTTAAGTCTGCTGACTATAGTAACTATGAGTTTACTGTAGAAGATTTTGGTGTAGGTTTAGATGATGATGATGTAAGAGATATCATTAGTAAATATGGTAAATCTACTAAAAGATTGAGTGACAATGAGTTAGGTATGTTTGGTTTAGGATTCAAAAGTCCTCTGGCTTATGCAAGTTCTTTTCACTTTATCGTAAGAAAAGATGGTACAGAAAGGAAGTATATGATGTACGAAGGAGAGGATACAAATATGATTGATCTCCTTTATGAATGTCCTACTGAGGAAGCTAATGGTACTAAGATTATTGTTCCTGTTTCTTGGTCAGATAGATATGATTTTGTAAAGAAAATTAAAGAACAATTAGCTTATTTTGAGAATGTCTATTTTGATATATACGGAGGACAAATTGATAATAATTTCAAAATCTTTCGTAGCATAGACTTTCAGTACTCTGAAATTACTAGTAACCCTTCTATGCATCTTTGCTTAGATAATGTTTACTATCCTCTTGATTTTGTTAAAATGGGTATAAATTCTATTAGTCTCCCTGTAGCCCTTAGGTTTAGTCTTACAGATAGTATATTTCCAACTGTTAATAGAGAATCAATTAGGTATACACCAGAGGCTAAGAAGATAATTCATGCTAAAATTGTAGAAGTGGCTAATTATTTTACAGAGCAGTATAATAGTACTATCACAAATACTGATAATCTCAAAGAAGTCTTTAAATACTATTCGGACAAGAGAAAGGATATTACTCTTGAGGGAAAGATCTATGATATTAAAGAACTTCTCTCATATTCTAAAATACCAGTGAGTACACCTAAGCTTAATGGTGTTGAACTTATTGACTTAAAGGAGCTTGCTGAAGATAAAGATAGCCTTCTAAAAGAGTATGAAGTTAAGTTTCAGTTTAAACGGGGAAGAATAAGTGAAGTTAACAACTGGGGAGGAATTAATGTAAGTAGCTTAGACTCTACTCATTTTTATCTTCTTAGGGGAGTATTTGGAGGAAATAAAAGAGACTATCTTAGATCAATACTCCCTAATCGAAGTGATACTTATTTCTTTATTAAGAAAACTAATAGCTACACTTTAGGTGCCTATAAAAGAGATACTTCTTATAGCTCTTATCAATTGACATATCGTAAATTTCTTGGTCTGAAGAAGCATCCTAAAAATGAATGGAGACAGAGAATTAAAGAATTCCAATTGATTCAGTCTATGGTAACTTCTTATTTCATTGATGTAGACAATATTACTATTCCTCAATCTTGGTTAGCCGCCAGAAAGAAGAAAAGAATATCTATAAGAGTAGGAAGAAAAGAGAAACTTCAGGGAGATATAGTTGGTAAACAAGGAACAGCTCTTGAGAGATTTGTATACGGTAAAAATTGTAAGTGGGTTCCTGATACTTTTAAATTAGAAAGTGTGTCTAAGTATAAAGGATTAACCATCTATGACAGTCATGATAATTGTGACAAATTAGATCCTCTCTATTTTATTTGTTTAGGCACTCAAAAAGTGAGATTTATAACTTTCTCTGCAAGAGAACTACGCGTATTAGAAAAAGTAGAAATTCATAATCTAATCTCTTATAGTAAATTTATGGAAGGTAAAAACAAAGTATTCAAAAGGTTAATAACAGCTTATATAATAAAAGAATTAATAGACTCTAATAGAGCAGTATTTGAAAAATTTGATTGTTTTTATACATTATCTAATGACTTCTATTCTAAGTTGAATAAGTTAGATAGGTATAAAAGGGTTAATTATCAGAATACTGATAGTGTAATATATGAAGCTATAAGAGAAGTAGCTTTAGAAAATAATCTATTTGATATGGAGATTTATTCTACTTATCTAGAGGTTAAAGAAGTACTTGAGAGACTTCCTTTTCTCCAAATGGTTTGTAGGAACTTTGGGTCTGCTTCTGAGAAAGATTCTCCTATGGTAGTAGTCTTAAGAGATTTGCTTAAATACCATAAATTCAGATTAGATTATAAGAATTATGAATTACCAGTAGTTGATACAAGCTGGATGGATGAGTTAACTACAGAAGAAATTGTAGAGGAAATAGTAGTAGATGATGAGGAAGAATTCTTAGAAGAAGCTCCTATTGAAGAAAATCTGGAACTCCCTGATCTTTCAGAGTTAGTAAAAGAGGAATTAGAAAAACAAGAAGAGATTCTTCTTTAATTTAAGTAACAAATTAAAAACAAATATCATGAATAAGAAAAAGTTGAGTTTAAAATGGTTTAAGAGTAAGATTAAAGGTCAAGAGATCAAGAACAAAATTCTTGAGAACCAATTGGAGGATGTAAAAGAAGAAGTTAAGGAAATTAAAAATCCTCTGGAGGGAAAACCTTATATTTCTTTAAGACTAGTAGGAGATATTCTTACTATTCTCTTAACTGATGGATGTGTTTTAGCTAAATCTGGTGCTACAGTAGATGATTTTAAGAAAGCCAGAGAAGCTAAGAGTGAGTTTGAACTACTTCTAGTAATTGCTACAGAAGAGGTTGCAGAAGAAAAGAAAACATACGAAAAAGAAGTTATTAAATCTCGTGCTATTCAGAAAGGTACAGATATTCTTATAGCTATTGATGATTTTGTAGTTAATAATGATGCTGTTTACATGAACGGTATTCAAAGAAGTCTTCCTACACTTTTAGTTGAGAAATTTATGGAGGTGATAGGAAGCTGCATAAAAGATGGAGCAAGTATTCTTGAGATTAGAGAGATATTAAAAACCAATGAGCAATATCAAGCTTTAAAGAAGTTCTGGTTAAAATGTTGCTTAAATCCTAATGCTCAGTCTGCAGAAGATCTTTATACTTTTCTTTCCAATCATGAATTTAAAATTGATAAGCATGGTAACTTCTATGCTTATCGTAGAGTGGTAAGTCTACAGAGTGAAACTGCAGAATTAGTAGAATTCATTGGAAATGTCTATAATAAAGTTAAAGCTGTTTGGAAGAAACGTGCTAAGGATTTTGAAGTCTGTACAGATGAGTCTGGTGATTATACTATTGAGAAGACTAATTCAGAGGGAGTATATCAAGGAGATTGGATTGGTAATTTAGATACTCTATACTCTGAACTCCCTAATAGAATAGAAAATCGTTATACAGATGCTCATACCAGATCATTTGATTATAGAATTGGTCAAAGTATTAGCATGCCAAGACATATGGGAGATGACGATAATCGAGTCAATTGCAGTAGAGGGTCGAATTGGGGCCCCCTTGTAAAGTAATTTACAAGTAAACATTGGGCAAATACAGTGAAGGCTAAGGTTTTCACACCTATAAATAATAAGTTTGTAAATAATAGATATATTTAGTATCTTTATGTATAAATTTAAAGATATGGGTAGGAAAATAAAACATGATTACAGTAAAATTTATCAACAACATCTAGCAGGAAAGACTCTTTTTAGAATATCAGAAGAGTTTTCAGTACCTCTTTCAAGCATCTATGCACATATGGAGAAGATAGGAGCAGCATATAATCAGAATATCCCAATAAGGCATAAAGGATACTATGTTGATGACTCTTTTCTAGATAGTATAGACACAGAGGGTAAGGCTTACTTTCTAGGTTGGATGTTTAGTGATGGGAATGTGAATAAGAATAGGTTTTTCTTAAAATTAAAAGAAAGTGACACTGCCATTATTAGAGAAGTATTTAATTTATTTTGTTCTGGCTATAAGGTCAGTACAAGTAAAGAGAATCAATCTAAAACAATGACTATTTCTTCTAAGAGAATAACTAATAGGTTAAAAGAATTAGGTTGTGTTCCGAATAAAACGGAAGCTGGTTTTAATTTACCAGATATACCAAATAATCTATTTAGACATTTTTTGAGAGGATATTTTGATGGTGACGGATCAATAGGAAAAAGA
>JBBRUH010000198.1:0-9717 GCA_038248005.1 Cytophagales bacterium
AGTGTCTTTTGGCTTTCCTCCAACAAAGGATAATGTTCTTTGAAAACCTCCAAAGCCTGTTCTTTACTTAAAGTTCCCAAAGGGTATTTTTCTGTATAATCGGAATTTGCCAAGCGCGAAGTCAAAAGAATATGAAAGTTGGTGCATTTTCGCAAGAGCATAATGTTCTCATTTAGGTCTTTTTCGTGGTTGGCATTATCCAAAATGAGTAGGCAAGGCTTTGCTAAATTGGTAACAGTAGTTATCAAGATGTCCAATTTCTGTTCTATCGTTTCGTTGCTGAATTTTAGCCCCAAGTTACCCGCTAGGCTCAAAATACCATTGGCAATGCCGTTTTCTACATACAGAAACGCCAAATGTGCGTATTCGTCTTGGTATTTTTCCCAATACTTTGAGGCAAAGGTAGTCTTGCCTATGCCACCTTGTCCATTGACGAGCATCAGAAAGTTATTGTTTGGTGTAAACAGCCTATCGTGTACGGCTTGCAGTTCTTCTTCCCTACCCACGAAAATAGTGCTTTGGAAAGGTGGGGAAGTGAGGAGTTTATTGAGTTCCTTTTGGAGGTATTGGTTATAGACTGTTGAACCCACATTCATTTGTCCTACCTTGCCTGTGTTATTGATATTTGTATCACTCATACCGTTTTCTTATAAGTTAAAGTTTGCGCCACGATTATCGACTTGGCTGTTTGTATTTAGTTGCCCTATTTTTCCGCCTTGTTGATTGATAGTAATGTTATTGGTAACGTTTTGCACAGGAGGCACATTCCCTTTATCATAGTTTTTCGCCACTTCCGACTGCTCTACATTTTGGCTTTGTATTTTTTCTGCGAGGTGTTTTTTGCATTTTTCGGATTTGTATTCTTCATACATTTCTTTGTCGCTTTCTGCAAACAGCACCGCAATATCCAATTCAAATGTATCGTGGGCTTTGCCTAAGTTGTGCTTGCCTAAGTTGATAGTAGCGAGGTTGTGCGTCTTGTGTTGTGTCAGTAAGTCCGCATATATTTGCGAACAAAAAACCTCGCCTACCATCACGTAAGGTTCGAGGCGTGCTGCTTGAATTACTGCTGTGCCTGATACATCGTCAATAGTGCCATCTCCTTTGTAATGCTCAATTACTTCGCCTGTGTGGAGTGCCATGCGCACATTCAAGGCTTGGAGAAAATTAGCACCTTGCCAATCGTGATTTTTGATTTCGTTGCGCAAAACAATAGCTTTTTGTGCCATGTCAATCAAACTATACCCTGTAACGAGTATGCCATCGCCTATGCGTTTAAAAAAATACGCTTTGCCATCTGCAAAGTATTTATTTTGCAGACTAATAAAGAAATCCGTGACTTTTGCCAAAAGTGGATTATTGCCCGCATTTGACCCGTACCCTTTCAGGTCGGCAAAGATGATGTAGAGAGTTTTAGTAGCTTGTTTCATGGTATTTGAGTTTGTGGAGTCTGAGGGAGGAGGTTCTGGCGTATCCTCTTGTATTTCAAATTTGAATTGCCCTATCAAAACCAAAAATTTTGCCTTCCAACCACCCAAGGAAAAGTTATTGGGCTGATTAAAAAATTCATTGGTAAGTTGGTTAAGGCTTCCTTTAAAATGAGAAGGAATTTGCTGATAATGACTTTGTAAAATATCTAATAAGTCAGGGATTTCTCCTTCAATGGCTCCATTGAAGCGTTCTTTGAATTTTTCGTTCATAGGGAATTTTGGGTTTTTAGGTTCTCTTCTATCAGGATTTTGGCTTGGTTGCTCATGCTTGCTGTGTGTTTTAATGTATTCAAACCTAAATATAGCATGGCTTTTTTGAAAATAAGTAATAAGATAGCTGAAAATATTTGAAATTGAATTAAAACCTCTTAAATATCTTTATTTCTTTGAATTCACTTACCGAAAGTAAAAGATAGATATGATCAAGGCGAGCATTGGACAAATCTCCGAAACTGTACCTATTTGAATGATTTTGACAAACCTAAAATAGTGTGGGGTGAAATTTCAGATAAACCTAAATTTGCGTTTGATGATGCAAATTATTACGCAGAAGCTACTACTTTTTTAATGACTGGCGAAAAATTGAAATTTCTCCTTGGTATTCTTAATTCAAAACTATCAGCTTGGTATTTTAGTCTTATTGGCACTACTACGGGAATGGGAACAAACAGATGGAAGAAATACAAAATTGAGCTTTTGCCTATTAAAATGCCCTCGGAAAAACAAGAAAATCAAATAGAGTTATTAATAAACAAAATCCTCTCCATCAAAAAACAAAACCCCAACACAGACACCACCGACCTCGAAAACGAAATAGACCAATTAGTTTATCAGCTTTATGAGCTAACAGAGGAAGAAATCAAAATCATAGAGAGTGCATAGATTGAGGACTGTTTTAGGGGATTAAATGAATTACCAGAAACATCTTCATATATTATTGACAGGGTCTTGTTTTCCTCGAAAACAGACCATTGCCAAGGTAAAAAACTTTTTTTGAACAATAACTGAGTATCATCCGACTATTTAACTACTCATTATCAGGATATTACAGACTAATAACTCATCTCTTACTTACAATTCTGATCTA
Source organism: Cytophagales bacterium (assembly GCA_038248005.1). Taxonomy (GTDB): domain Bacteria; phylum Bacteroidota; class Bacteroidia; order Cytophagales; family Microscillaceae; genus JAABSX01. Next base: position 2,578 of record JBBRUH010000198.1, read on the forward strand.
ACAAATCTCCTGCTTCTGCGATGCCTAGGCTTTTGGCTGCAATCCAGTCTTCACAGGCTTTTTTGAGGTTATCATCTCCACCCATGTTTTGATAGACTAGCCCTCTGAAGTAGTAAGCTTCCGCATCTTGGTCATTTTTAACAATTACTTTGGAAAAGTCAGATTTTGCTTCATCTAGTCTTTTGACCACAAACCAAAACTTGCCTCTGTTAAAGAAAGCATTGACATTTTCAGGGTCTATCTCTAGTACTTTGGTACAATCATCTATAGCTCCTTGGTAGTTTTTGAGTTGAAAACTGATTGAACTACGTGCAAAATAGGTCTGAATATTATTAGGCTCAATCTCTAATAGATCTGTGTAAACCTTGTAGGCAGAGCGATAATCTTCCATATACTTATAGACTTCTGCTATTCCTTGGTATGCCTCTATGTCTTTGGGGTCAAGCCCTATAATTTGATCATAATCCTCGAGAGCGTCAGAGTGCCTTCCTGAGATTTGGTTAATGGCAGCACGCACACGATAGTATTCCTTGTTTTTGGGGTCAAGTTCTACAGCCTTACTAATGTCATTGAGAGCACTTGTAAAAAATTTCAAATTGGCTTTGGAGCGTCCACGCTCAAGATAGGCATCTCCATAGTCAGCTTTTTCTTCAATTGCCTTATCAAAATAGGCGATGGAAGTAGAGAAATCTCCTTTTTCAAAAGCAGTAATTCCATTCTGATAGTGTACTCGGGGTGTTTGGGCTTCTAAAAAAGAAACGAAACATGCATTAATGATTAAAAAAGTAAAAATGGTTTTGGTCATCAAAAAACGGTTCATATTGTTTAATTTAATTTGCTTATTGTATTGAATCTAAGGAGACTAAGTCTTTCCTTTGGAAATGAACTCTTACTGACTCCATATTATTTTAGCAAAAGTAATACAATTTCTTTATTCATTCCACCATAGTCAAAAATGACAGTATTTAGAAAGCCTTTCTTTGCAAGCGAATTTTATTTTTTGGCTAAAAAAACATAATTTTGATGAAAATATTTGTATGTCTATCATTACTGTTCATTTGATTACCTAAAATTCCTCTTACATGAAAACTATTAAACTCTTATTTGTTACATTATTGAGCTTTGCCTTTATCATCCAACCCCAAAAAATAGCTCAGAGTACTTGTGGAGGCTATGATGAGGATTATGCACCTTCTTATAGCTTCTTCGCTCCCCTCACCTTTGATAGATTTTATGAGTCTAACACGGCTTGGGATAAGACAGAAGATGATAACCTAAATGACTGGGAAGCTTACTTTAAAAAAGGGGCTGACCGTGCTGATATATCCAAAATAGTCTATCAGGTCTCAGCAGATGATATGCAAAAAATCCGCAATTATGTACAAGGCAAGGGAAGTCTCTCTGCTGAGCTGAAAAATAATTCACTTATCAAATACTGGCAGAAAACCCCTGATTTAGAAGCCATTGATTACCTTTTTTACGCCAAAACTTGTGAGCCTCATGCTTGGAAACAAGATAGCTGGAACGAAAAAACAGCCAAAGACAAAGAAACGATGCGTTGGCTGACTGATGCAGGTAAAAAATACTACTCTGAAAAAGCCTCTAATAATTTCTTAAAAATGAGATTTGCCTACCAAGCTATCCGAATGGCACAGTATATTGGGCAAAATGATAAAGCTCTTGAGTTTTATGATGAGCTAGTTGTTCCTATTTTTGACCAAAGCCAAAGCGTGATTCGCTATTGGGCTTTGGCACATAAGGCAGGAGCATTAAGAGCTACTGGAGATATTACAGAAGCAAACTATGTATTCTCTCGCATCTTTGATGAATGCCCTAGCAAGCGCGTAAGTTCTTATTTGAGTATAGACATTCCCAATGAAAAGGTATGGCAAGGAATGCTAGATAAATGCAAGAATGTTTCAGAGAAAAGCACACTTTATTTTATCCGTTCTTTAGATAAAAATAGCAATATTTTAGAAGAAATCAAATCGGTCTATGCCCTAGAGCCTAACTCAGACAAGCTTCCTATAATGCTTGTGCGTAGTATTAATGAGCTTGAATACAATCTGTTGAGTATCACTCCTTCATATAACTTATTGTTTTATAAAGGCTTTCAATCTTATCCTCAACAAGATGCCATCAAAAAATTATTGGCTGTGAAGGGTCTTGTGGAGCAAGTTCTCAAAGAAGGAAATATCAATGAAATGAGCGTATGGACACTGGCAGCAGGGTATTTAGATTATGTAGCAGGTACACCACAGAGAGCCTTAAATACCTTTGCAGACTTAAAGAAGAAAGAAAGGAATAATGCGATTAGAAGCCAAATCGAACTCTTTGAGACTGCCATTGAGATTACTCAGCTCAGCAAAATAGATGATAAAATTGAAGATGATATTTATGAAAAAGTCAAAAAAGCAAACCAAGAGCATCTCAAAGAACTTATGCTAGATGTATTTGCTAGACTTTATCACAAACAAGGGCAAGAAGCAAAGGCATATCTTTGCAAAAACTATATAGACAACATTAAAATTACTCCTAACTTAGAGGTAATAAGAGGAATGTTAGAGTTGACCGATAAAAAGAACACTGAATTCGAAAGAGATTTTTTACTTCCTAGAATTAGCAATCAATATTCAGAATCTGATACGAAAAATAAACCAAGAGATGTTCTCAAAGAGATAGAAGCCACTGTGTTATTTAGCCAAGATAGACTCAAAGAAGCTATTTCTGTTTATGAGCAAATCCCAGATGAGGTGATTTATGATTTATCAGCAGATCCTTTTCAGATAAATATTAGAGATTGCCAAGACTGCCCTCCAAGCCAAGATGCAGGCAAATACAACAGACGCACCCTTGCCACTAAGTTACAAATGCTGAAAGATTATGCAGACAATAACACCATAGAACAAGCTAATTATTATTTTCAGCTAGGAGCAGCCTACTACAATATGACCTATTTTGGAAACTCTTGGCTTGCGACAGATTATTATAGAAGTAGCTATGATTTTGAGCCAGCTCGTGTTCAGACACAGACAGGTAAACCTGATGAGCACAATACAGTCGTTTTTGCTGACTGCTCTAAGGCTAAATTTTATTTTGATAGAGCAATGAAAGCTGCCCTTAACAGAGGAAACCGTGAATTAGCTGCACAAGCTTGCTTTATGGCTGCCAAATGCGAGCAAAACCAATATTACTTAAATGCAGATACTTCGCCTGATTATTGGTATGGAATTTCCCCTTCTTTTCTTCCTGAAAATCGCCGTTATTTTCAGCAATTAGCCAAAGAATACAAGGACACCAAATATTACAAAAAAGCATTGAATGAATGCACTTATTTTCACGCGTTTGTAAAGTAGATTAGATATTTATGGAAGAAAAAAATAATGCACTAGAAAAACAAATAAAGAGCTTAAAGAAGATAGTAGCTCAATTTTACGAAGAATTAGATGATTTATCTGAAGACTTCGAAGAGAAACTTTCTAATTTATATATAATTAACGGTTCCCTAGAGGAAACCGTAAATGAATTAGAAACTAAACTTAAGGTACTTAATCAAACAAACACAACAGAAGCTAAACTTAAACGAATCCCTGTGGACTCTTCTATGGTCAATGCTGTGGGCTATGATTTATCTGAAGAAACATTATATGTTGAGTTTAGTAATACAGGATATATATATGCCTATTATGAAGTAGAAGTTGAAATTTTTAAAGAACTTTTAGAAGCCTCTTCTATTGGCAGCTACATTAGAAATAATGTGATTGATTGTTATGGTTATGATAAAATGAATCGTAAAAATTTTAAATGGTAGTTTTTAGCTTAAAAAAAGATGAATGATGAGTTAGACATCAAACAATTAACGCTTTGAACGATTTTGAAAGTAGTTATCGAAATGTGAAAGTGAAGTCATTTATCAGCTTCATTTTTTTTTAGGTTTAGCTTTGTAAAAGATTAGACCTTTAATACTAATTTAATTTTATTTAAAATCAATATGAAACGATTAAACACAAAACTTCTTAGCTTGGCTATAGCCTTATTTTTAGTAAGTGGTGCTCAGGCTCAAATCCGTACTCCTGCTCCTAGTGTAGCTGCTAAAACGACCGTAGCTGTAGGACTTACTGACATTACCATAGAATACTCTCGTCCTTCTAGAAGAGGACGTACTATTTTTGACGATAAAGGAGTAGTTCCTTATGGTCAAGTATGGCGTACAGGAGCGAATTCCGCAACCAAAATTACTTTTAGTGATGATGTTAAAATAGATGGTAAATTACTTAAAAAAGGTTCTTATGCTATATTATCTATTCCTAATGTAGAAAAATGGGCAGTTCACTTCTATCCTTATGAAAGTACCAATTGGACTAGTTATGTTGAAAAAACACCTGAACTAGTAGTAGAGGCTCAAGTAATGCCTGCTAGAGATAATATAGAGACTTTTACTATGGATGTAAATAACATCGAAATGGACAATGCCCATTTAGTAATTGCTTGGGAAGAAACAGCTGTACATATCCTTTTTACAGTAGATGTAGATACAAAAGTGATGGCAAACATCAATCAAGTAATGGCTGGGCCTAATGGTGATGATTATTTTGCGGCTGCTTCTTATATTCACGAGTCTGGTAAAGACCTTAACAAAGCCTTGGAGTATATCAACAAAGCAACTGCTGGTGATAGTCCTAAATTTTGGCAAGTTCGCCGCAAGGCACTTATTCTTGCTGACTTAGGCAAAAAAGAAGAAGCTATCAAAGCTGCTCAACAATCTCTTGATTTAGCCAAAGTTGCTAAAAATGACGATTATGTTCGCATGAATGAGGCTTCTATCAAAGAATGGACTACTAAGAAGAAGTAAGAATATTTTATAAATAATAATTTGAAGGGAGAGGTTTTTTAGACCTCTCCCTTTTTTTGTGGAGTTTGAGAAATAATCTTTTAGGATAATTCTAAAAAATCTTTTCAAAATCATAAAAATGCTTTAATTTCAAGCAAACTTAATCAATGAATGAATATCATGGAATACAAAAATTTAATTTACACCCTAGAAGAAGGCGTTTGTACTATCACACTCAATCGCCCAGAAGTCTATAATGCCGTTAATAATGCCCTTGCAGATGAGCTTGCAGCTGCTTTTCAGGCTGCCGAAATAGACGAACAAGTCCGTGTCATCGTACTGACAGGCACAGGCAAAGCATTTTGCACAGGGCACGACCTCAAAGCACCCGAAAATGCTCCAGGTAATCCAGCTTCCAAAGCCATTTATAGAAACTATTTTCCAATCATTCCTAAGATGCGTATCATGCCTAAGCCTATTATCTGCCGTCTCAATGGCGTAGCAGCGGGTGCAGGTTGTTCCCTTGCTTTGGCTTGTGATATGATTATTGCCCAAGAAAATGCGGAACTGATTCAGATATTTGTGAATATTGGGTTAGTGCCTGATGCAGGTTCTACTTATTTCTTGACACAACTTGTCAGCCGTACCAAAGCCTTTGAGATGATGAGCAAAGCCTCTAGAATGAAGGCGAGCGAAGCCAAAGAATTAGGGATTATCAATGAAGCTGTGCCTTTGGAAGAACTGGATGCCGCCGTCAAGGCTCAGACAGACTACTATTCCAAAGCTGCTACCAAGTCTATTGGAATGATTAAAAAAATGCTTAACCAAGCTTACCAATCAGATCTGATGCAAGTCATGGAGATGGAAGCAACTTACCAAGACATCGCAGGAAAGACCAAAGACCACCAAGAAGGAGTGATGGCTTTTATCCAGAAAAGACCTGCTCAGTTTACAGGGAAGTAGTAGGTTAAAATGAATCATAGTTTAGACTTTCCAAGTCTGGCAGACTTGGAAAGTCTAGTACATACTCACCATGTACTGTGGCACACAAAAGACACTTCGGTTACATTTTGAGATACACCCAGCACAGCCTAACTATAACTTATGTGTAGTATTTTCCTTAATAAACTGAAAAATAACTAATTTTGATTTAATAAACTGTAAGAGACTTTTTGGTCTAATCAATACACTTAATAATCTAAATAACTGAATGTTTACTTTACCTGAAACCAATTTTAAATTTCCAAACCAGCTAGATTTTTATAGGGGTAAAGTGAGAGATGTCTATATTTTCGAAGATAAATTAGTCATGATTGCTTCTGATAGAATCTCTGCTTTTGATGTGATTTTGCCACAAGCCATTCCCTATAAGGGTCAGGTGCTCAATCAATTATCTGCTTACTTTTTGGCAGAAACAGCAGATTTAGTCCCTAACTGGGTACTTGGACAGCCAGACCCCAATACTACCATAGGGCATAAATGTACGCCACAGCCTATTGAGATGGTTATTAGAGGCTATCTTGCAGGGAGTGCTTGGAGAGCTTATAAAGATGGGCAACGCAACTTCAATGGGCATATTCTTTCAGAAGGATTGAAAGAAAATGATGTCTTGCCTGAGCCAATCATCACGCCTAGTACCAAAGCACCCAAAGGACAGCATGATGAAGATATCAGCACCGAAGAGATTTTTGCTCAAAAGCTAGTAAGTCCAGAAGATTATGAAAAAATGGCAAATTATACCCACATACTTTTCAAAAAAGGACAAGAAATAGCTACTTCAAGAGGGTTGATTTTGGCAGATACCAAATATGAATTTGGTACTTGGCTAGGAGAAATTTATCTCATAGATGAAATTCATACTCCAGACTCAGCTCGTTACTTTGATAAGAAAGGTTTTGATGAGCGACAAGCAAAAGGAGAAAGACAGCCACACCGTTCCAAAGAAATGGTGCGTCAATGGCTAATAGAAAATAATTTTATGGGCAAAGAAGGGGAACAAGTCCCGATGATGTCGCCCGAATGGATACAGGCAGTAAGCCAAGAATATATTTCCTTGTATGAAACCCTGACAGGCAAAACCTTTGAGAAGCCAGACGAAGCTCAGAGATTACAAGACATGGAGCAAAATATCAAGGCTTTTTTAGAAAAATCATGAAAGAGAAATAGGAATAAGTGATGAGTTATAAATAATGGGTTGTTTTAGTAAGGTTTTGATAATCAGTTATTTACAATAAGATTAAATCACTTATTATCAAGCTATTATAAATTAATCATTTATAACTCCAGCAATTCTCATTTTGGATTTTTTA
>JBBRUH010000199.1:0-9713 GCA_038248005.1 Cytophagales bacterium
ATCTCTTCAAGACTATGTACCTGTCCTCCATTAAGCCCAAAAAAATAACTAACTACGTCTGCTTCACGTGCAGAAAGCGTAGAAAGAGATCTTTGTACTTCTTTTCGAAGAGAATCTGTAATTAATTCATAATCAGGAGTTTGAAGGCTATCATTGCTCAGGACATCTAGCAAGCTATTTTCTTCTCCTTGTGCAAAAGGTGCATCCATAGAGATATGTCTTCCTGATATTTTGAGTGTATCTGATATTTCATCGGCAGAAAGCTCGAGCACTTCTGCCATTTCATCTGCTGAGGGTTCACGCTCATAAAGTTGCTCAAGACTTGAGAAAGTCTTAGAGATTTTATTAAGTGCACCTACTCTATTGAGTGGAAGACGAACGATTCTGGATTGCTCTGCAAGTGATTGCAAGATAGATTGTCTAATCCACCATACAGCATAAGATATGAATTTGAAGCCTCTGGTTTCATCAAAACGTTGAGCCGCTTTGATGAGACCAAGATTGCCTTCATTGATTAAATCACCAAGTGTAAGTCCTTGATTTTGGTATTGCTTTGCAACTGAGACTACAAATCGTAAATTAGCCTTTGTCAGTTTTTCGAGAGCGAGTGCATCTCCTTCTCTGATTTTTTTGGCTAAATATACTTCTTCATCGGCAGTCAATAGTTCTACCTTACCAATCTCTTGTAAATATTTATCAAGAGATTGGCTTTCACGGTTGGTGATTTGTTTGCTAATTTTTAGCTGTCTCATCATTTAAAACCTAGGTTTGTTTGTGTATTGTATCTAACTAACTTATTACACGTTTTAATTAGTTACACGTTGCGTTTTTTATACAAACGTATTAACCTACAAGCAAAAACCTTACTAAGATTTTGGTATTAATGCTTTGCGAGAGAGACGGTATTTACCTGTCTTTTTATCTACATCAAGTAATTTTACTTTCAACTCTTCGCCAACTTCTAAGACTCCATCCATATTCTCGATGCGCTCCCATTTGATTTCTGAGATGTGTAACAGACCTTGTTTGCCTGGCAAAAACTCTACAAATGCACCAAAAGGCATGATAGATTTTACTACTCCATCATAGGTTTCACCTACATCAGGGATAGCCACAATCCCTTGGACACGCCTCACGGCAGCAGTCATAGACTCATTATTAGTCGCAAATATATTAACATATCCTTGGTTATTTTTCTCATCAATAGAGATAACTGCACCTGATTCTTTTTGAATCTCTTGAATAATTTTACCACCAGGTCCAATCACAGCACCAATCATATCAGTAGGAATGATAAGGGTCTGAGAACGTGGAGCATGCGGTTTAAGATCAGCATTAGGTTCAGAAATAACTTCAAGCATTTTACCCAAAATATGCAATCTACCTTTGCGAGCCTGCTCTAATGCTTCTGATAAAATCTCATAAGAAAGTCCATCTACTTTAATATCCATTTGGCAGGCTGTGATTCCTTTTGCTGAGCCCGTTACTTTAAAGTCCATATCACCTAAATGATCTTCATCTCCTAATATATCAGAAAGAATAGCGTATTCTTTGGTCTCACTATCAGAAATCAAGCCCATTGCTATCCCTGCTACAGGTGATTTAATCTGAATACCTGCATCCATCAAAGATAAGATACCAGCACAAACTGTAGCCATAGAAGACGAACCATTAGATTCTAAAATATCAGAAACTACACGGATAGTATAAGGATTATTTTCAGCCTGTGGGAGCATGTTTTTAATGGCACGATAGGCAAGGTTTCCATGTCCGACTTCACGTCTTCCAGGGCCTCTATTGGGTTTTACCTCTCCTGTAGAAAATCCTGGGAAGTTATAATGCAATATAAATTTATTATATCCACTCAATACAGCTCCATCTATCATCATTTCATCCATCTTAGTACCTAGTGTACAAGTGGTTAGAGATTGAGTTTCTCCACGAGTAAACACTGCAGAACCGTGAGCTGAAGGTAGGTAATCTACTTCACACCAGATAGGACGTATTTCATCATATTGACGATTATCGATTCTTTTGTTTTCTTTAAGCGTAACATCACGGCTTACTTTTTTCTTAAGTTTGCCAAAGTAAGTTTTTGCTAAATCTTCATTTATCCCTTCTTCGCCAGCTTCTTCTATAAGTTTGGTAAAATATTCATCACGAATTTTTTTGAAGCCGTTAGAACGCTCATTTTTATTATCATTTCCGATTTTTACAAAATCATAAATGCTTTGGTATAGATCAGTAAATATTTTCTTTTCTAGTTCCTTATCATGTTCTTCATGAGAGTAGGTGCGTTTTTCAGTTTTGCCTACGGCTTCAGCAAGTTCTATTTGAAGATTGCATTGTTCTTTGATAGCTTCATGGGCAAATTTGATTGCTTCAATCATATCTTGCTCAGAGATTTCTTTCATCTCGCCCTCTACCATTAAGATATTATCTAGGGTAGCAGCAATAATCATATCTAGATCAGATTTTTCTAACTGCTCATAGGTAGGATTAAGAATCAATTTCCCTTCTACTCTGCCTACTCTTACTTCAGAGATAGTAGCTTCGATAGGAATGTCAGAAACTGCAATGGCAGCAGAAGCGGCTAGTGCTGCTAATGAATCTGGTGGGGTTAGTCCATCAGAAGACATAAGCTGAATATTAACTTGAGTATCTGCGTGATAATCACTAGGAAACAAAGGACGCAAGGCTCTATCTACTAATCTAGAAATCAGAATTTCGTGGTCTGATAGTCTTCCTTCTCTTTTAAGAAAACCGCCTGGGATTTTACCATTAGAGGCGAATTTTTCTTGATAATCTACTGACAAAGGTAAAAAATCAACGCCTGCTTTGGCTTCTAGAGAGGATACTACAGTAGCTAGAAGCATCGTATCTCCCATTTTTACTACTACCGCACCATCGGCTTGGCGAGCTAATTTACCAGTTTCAATCGTTATTACACGACCATCAGCGAGTTGAAGAGTTTTGGTATGAACGTTTGGTAGCATACAATTTTATTTTTAGATATATTTTTGTTTTGACTACCCACAAAAAAATTAAGAATGAATCAATATTCATTCTTAATTTGATAGGGCTTATAAAATTATTTTCTGATATTCAAATCAATCAATATAGCACGATAACGCTCGATGTCTGTTTTTTGGAGGTAGTTAAGTAAACGGCGACGCTTACCAACCAATTTTAAAAGACCTAGACGAGTAGAGAAATCTTTTCTATTGATTTTTAGGTGATCTGTAAGGTGATTGATACGATAAGAGAACAAAGCGATTTGGGCTTCTGCTGAGCCTGTATCTTCTTTAGACTTTCCATGTCCGTGATTCTCAAATAACTCCTGCTTCTTTTCTTGGGTTAGATACATGATACTTTAATTATTAGTATTAAGGGGTTTATTCATATTAATTTGCAAATTTCGGTTTTTTGTAGTAGAAAAACAATTATCAGGCAGCCTTTTTTCTAAATCGCTTCTTAATATTATCCCACCATACCAAATAAAAATCAGTTTCGAAGAGGCGTGAGTCGTTTCGGGCTTGGGATAAAAATAAAAATCCAAAAGCCAATAAGACTACATTAGACATTGACATTCCGAAAAGCACGTGTACGAATCCTTCTTTCACCCACTTTTCACCTGTGATAGAGAGGACATAAAAGAGGATAAAAAAGAGGATAGATACTAACACAGGCACACCTAGTCCGCCTTTTTTGATGATAGAGCCAAGGGGTGCACCTATCAAGAACATAGAGATACAGGCAAAGGCAAGTGTATATTTTTTGTATAGCTCTACTGTAAACTCTCTAGCTTGCTTTTCTTGTTCATTGGCATTGGTAGCATAATTTTTTGTAAAAGAGGCAAGGCTTCGTGCCTGAGAAAGAGCTCGTGTAATTTGTTGTAGCTTGGTTACTTTTTCTACAATTTTATTAGAAGTGGTAGTAGTAGTAATAGTAAGTTTCTTTTTTTGGGTATATTGTTTAGAAGTATCCTGAGACTGCAAGGCTACTTGGTTAGTAGTTACACTATCACCTTGGCTTCGATTCAGTTTTCTGGTGATTGGCTGATTTCTTTTTCTTTCTGCTCCTCTTTTATAAGCAAGCATAGTATCTTTGGTGTTTTGCTTTAGGACTAAAGAAGTATCTTTTGACTTTTGTATGACTGATTTAGAGGAAGATACATCATTGTCTCGGGTAAGATTTGTACTTTTTATAAATGATTGGTTTTCTATCATTTTTATATCTTCTTTTAAATGATAGCGGTAGTTCGGCAATAGATTTTGGATGATTTCTTTGCGACTCTTTTGGATAAATCGATTGATAGAATCTACATCCAGAGCAAGTTGGCTAGCACTTCGCATAAAACGATGCTGTTTAAAAAGCCCCGGATCAGTGGATTGCATATCAAAGGAACTCAGGTTAAAAACCACTTGGCTTTTATCAAACTGACTTCTCAAAAACTTTTGATTGGAGTTATTGCCATCTTGCATAGCTACTTTGTCATCATAGCTTTTACCTTTAAATAACTCTAAAACTAGAAAGCGGTCATTGCGAATGGTGTACATCCGCCCAGAATCTGCCAAAATAAGTTTATTATTGCCTTGCCTATCAGTATGGTCATATATCATGACATCTTTGATAGACTTTCCATCTGTAAATTTTTTATTAACCTTGATACTATAACCTTGTAATCCATTATAGAATGCTCCTTCTTTAATGCTCAATGAAGGACTTTTTTGCTTAATATCCCAAAGCATACGGTAAGCCTCTAAATTGGCAGCGGGGACTACTCTATCATTGAACCAAAATGACCCTACGGAAATAAATATAGTAAAGATAAAAATAGGAGCTAATACTCGTGTAAGAGAGATTCCTGCTCCTTTAAGGGCTGTGAGTTCCATGTGTTCGCCTAGATTACCAAATGTAATCAAGGCAGATAATAAAATGGCTAAGGGTAAAGCTAGGGGTACAATATGCACTGAAAAATAAAAGCATAACTCAGCAAACACAAAATAAGAAACCCCTTTGCCAAGCAAATGCTCCAATTGTTGCATTAATTGCTGAATCAAGAGAATAAATACAACTACTGCTGTAGTCAATATGAAAGGGCCTATGAATGCTCCTAAAATTAATCTATCAATTTTTTTCATACATTTTTTTACTTTGCTGATGTGCTTTTTTATTTTAAAGACTTAATCACCAACTAGCTTAAGGAACAATAGAGTTGTTACTTTTTGATTTTCAATTATTTAATTTTCATTTGAGAATCTTAAAATGATAATCTTTATTAACTAATATAAGCGTGTTTTTCGTAATCAATTCTCTATGTTTTCTATGTGCATATATGGTTATAAAAAAAATAAAGTGTTGGTAATCAGTTCTTAACAGTTCTAATAATCAAATAAAGTGATAAGTTATTTTAGTTAAAACAATCATTATTATATTATTACAAACTCATAACTCATCTCTCACTAATTATTTCTTTAAGCTCCTAATACTTCGCGCAATCTACTCATAAGTCCTTCCCATAGGTTTTGCAAGTCTTGGTCATCAGTCATTTCAGAGTAGTCAGTAACGTTAATATAAGTAACATCTGTCAGCTCACTTTGTTGCAGACGGATGTCAAGGTAGTTAGGGTTGTCTTCGGCTTGCTTATTTTCATCCAAAAATTCATACTTCACCTGCTTATTTAATCTCGATACAGTCAGCTTTGCAAAGTGATCTGTATTATCCCACATAAAATTATATTGCTTAGTTCCTTCCATCTTGACAGGCCCGATAAACCACTCCGAAAGGCTATTGGCATTGTGTAAATAGGGGTATATACTGCGAGGAGAGGCATTTACTTCATATTCTCCTAAAAATTTATATTTATCCATTTTTCGATATTTTTTTTCACTAGAAATTTATGGCATTTTAAACAAAAAGTTTTACCTTTGCAAACCAAAGGAAAAATAAGGATGAAATAATCCTTTTAATAATTGGCGAGGTAGCTCAGATGGTTAGAGCGTCGGATTCATAACCCGGAGGTCGGGGGTTCAATTCCCCCCCTCGCTACTCTATACAAATTTAATTATATCTTTTCTTTCCTCCATCTTCAAATCTACTCCTTAAAAATTCAAATTTTAGTTTTTTTGATAATTTTAATGATTCTATCCAAATCATTTTGCTGAAGGGCAGAACCTGAAGGCAGACACAAACCTCTCTCAAATAAATCTTTACTAACTCCTTGATTATAAAAAGAATACTTCTCATAAAGCGGCTGAAGGTGTAAAGGTTTCCAAAGTGGGCGACTCTCGATATTCTCTGCTAACAATGCTAATCGGATTTTTTCTCGTATTTCATAGCTTGGAGTAAGCATACAAGTAAGCCACCTATTACTCAACGTATTTTTTATTTCTTCTAAAAAAGTGAAAGATTCATCGGCTAGAGATTCCCTATAACACTCAAAATTGGCTCGTCTTTGCTGGATTCTTTCAGATAAGACTTCCATCTGACCTAAACCGATACCTGCTAAGACATTGCTGAGACGATAATTATAACCTAACTCATTGTGCTGATAATGTGGAGCGTCTTCTTTGGCTTGTGTCGCCCAGAAAAGTGCTTTTTCTCGGTCTTCCTTGGTTTTGGTAAGCAATGCTCCTCCTGCGGAAGTAGTAATTATTTTATTACCATTAAAGGAAAGAATACCTAAATCTCCCAATGTTCCTGCTGCCTGTCCTTCATACTGACTGCCCAATGCTTCTGCCGCATCTTCTATAATAGGCACTTGATAATGATTTGACAACGCTATAATTTCAGACATTTTTGCCATCTGCCCATAGAGCTGGACTACAATGATTGCCTTGGGCTTCTTACCCTTTTTTTCACTGTCTGAGAGAGCTTTTTCTAATAAATGAGGGCAAATATTCCAAGTGTCTGCTTCACTGTCTATGAAAATAGGTGTGGCTGATTGATACAAAATAGGATTGGCAGTGGCAGTAAATGTAAAACTAGCACAAAGCACTTCATCCCCTTTTCCCACTCCTAAAAGACGCAATGCAAGATGCAAAGCTGCCGTACCAGAGTTGAGGGCAAGACAGTGATGAGCAAGTGTAAACTCACACAAGGCTTTTTCAAAATCATCTAAATTTTTTCCTATAGGTGCTACCCAATTCTGCTCTAATGCTTGCTGAATGTAAAATGCTTCTTGACTGCCTAAGTGAGGAGGAGATAGGTATATTTTAGGGCTATTACTCATTTTGATTTAATTGGTAGCTAAGTAAGTTATGAGATATAAGTTATGAATTATGAGTTCTTAATTATCTGGTATTGAGCGTTTTAATAAAAATAGTGATTAGTTTATTTTTAGCATTTTACCAAAAGATTTCTCTTGAAATAGTTTATGAAATTTGATACTCCAAAATTGAGTATTTGGTTAAATCTAACATGGTTTCAGCATCAAAAAATCTATCCAAAGTATCTTAAAAAATCACCAGATTCTAATAAAAAGTAAAAATCCTCCAAATAATTTAAAATTACTTGGAGGATTTTTGTGAATAACAATGGTTCTAAAATCTATTTCTTAGAATTATCAGGGCGAAGTTTACGCACTTGAGCACCCGTTGTCCACATTTCAGATTCACGTATTTCACGTAATTCTTCATTGAGTTTGACACGGTAATCTTCTTGGCGATTGGCTTCAATCGTGATTTTAGCCTCATTGCCTGTAGCTACGCTATTGTATAAATCCTTAAATACAGGTAGCACCGCCTCTTTAAAACGTGGCTTCCAGTCTAATGCGCCTCTTTGGGCAGTAGTGGAACAGTTAGCATACATCCAATCCATCCCATTTTCTGAGACTAGCTTGATAAGACTTTCGGTAAGTTCTTCTACGGTCTCATTAAAAGCCTCAGAAGGCGAGTGTCCATTGGCTCTCAAAGTATCGTATTGGGCTTCCATCACGCCAGCTAAAGCTCCCATTAAGATTCCACGCTCACCAGTGAGGTCACTATAAACTTCTTTTTGGAAGGTAGTCTCAAATAAATATCCAGAACCTACGCCTATGCCTAGTGCAATGGTTTTTTCGTGGGCTTTGCCAGTAGCATCTTGGAAGATAGCATAGCTAGAGTTCAATCCTTTGCCCTCTATAAACAAACGGCGAAGGCTAGTACCTGAGCCTTTAGGTGCAATCAAAGCTACATCTATGTCTGCTGGAGGAATGATGCCTGTCTGGTCATGGTAAGTAATCCCGAATCCGTGTGAAAAATAAAGCATTTTACCCGCAGTAAGGTTCTCTTTAAGAGTGGGCCAGCAAGCAATCTGCCCTGCATCTGAGAGAAGATTAAAAATAATAGTTCCTCGCTGTGCTGCCTCTTCTACTTCAAAAAGGGTCTCACCTGGTATCCAGCCATCTTTCTTTGCTTGCTCATAAGAAGCAGAAGGCTGACGCTGTCCTACGATGACATTAAAGCCATTGTCTTTAAGATTAAGTGCCTGTCCTGGGCCTTGCACACCATAGCCTATAACTGCGATGGTTTCATTTTTGAGGACTTCTCTAGCTTTTTCAAGCGAAAATTCTTCACGAGTTACTACGTTTTCTTCTGTTCCGCCAAAATTAATTTTTGCCATTTTTAAGTGAATTTAGAGTTTAAATTCAACTGCCAATAAAAAACTAGCAATTGATGATTATGAATTGTGATTTGATTATGATATAGGTTTCAAAATAAAGTGCTATTAAAATGCTCATTATCAGAACATTATAGACTAATAGGCAATAACTCATCTCTTATTTATAGTTAAAGACAGTCTTTTTTTTAATTGTCAAAAGTCCTTTTATTCTTAATAGAAATAGGAGTAGCACCAATCTGAGTATTGAGAGGTGCTTCCTTAGGGATAGCTACCCGCCCTGAACGTGCAAAATTAAGTAAACCAAAAGGCAAAAGTTGTTGCATAAGCGTTTGTATTTCCGTTTCGTGTCCTGTTTTTTCTATGACCATAAAGTCAGGCTCAATAGAAATAATCCTTGCATGGTGATTTCTGACCAATTGTTCTACAGCCGTTTGGTTAGTCAAAGCAATGGTAGGAAGCTTAAAAAGAGCCACTTCTTGAAAAATAAGTTCATCATCTTGATGATAATTGGCTTGAAGTACTTCTATCTGTTTTTCTATTTGCAGTACTAAATTTTCAATTGCTTCTGGTAAAATGCTAATCAATAAAGTCATGCAATGAATCCCTTCCCAAACTGTAGAAGAAGTGGTTAGACTTTCAATATTGATTTTACGGCGAGTCAGGATAGAAGTCAGACGACTCAACAAGCCTACTTGATTTTCGCAATAAATAGTAATGGTATAATATTTTGTTTCCATGGTTTTTGATGTCTTCTAGACCTCATAAAATAAAATTTTATTAAATTGACAGCTTAATTATCAACCCAAATTCTAAATAATTAGAGCAGTAAATAAAATAAAATCTATTAACTTTCTTAAACTTGACGTAAAATTAATGACTATGGGTCATTTTATAAAACAATAGTCATATTATTTTATAAATTTTTATCTTGGTTTGAAAACTGACCTAATGTATCTTGTTGAATGATATTAATTCTTAGTGTAGCAATTGTCGTGTCATTTATGCAGCTATTTGGGCATTGATACGATGAACTCTAATAATAGCTAGTGCACTTGAACCAGCTCTGGCCCAAGCCATTCCCTTTTTCTTTTGCCTATGTGCAATCACTA
>JBBRUH010000200.1:0-9602 GCA_038248005.1 Cytophagales bacterium
AGGTATAATGATAGGCTTAGATTATTACCGAAATTATAATTCTAAATGGGCATTGCATACGGGATTAAGAGTGGGGGCTGCGGACTATATTTACAGTCACCAAATAGAAGGAGAGAGCCTTCAGATTAATAGTGATTTATCTGCCACCTACCACACACCACAAATAATGCTCAATGTGCCAGTAGGAGTGATGCGAAGATTCCCTATCAATCAGAAGCAAGCCTTTCAGATAGAGGCAGGGCTTAATTTTTATGCCTTTGGTTCGGCAGATGTGGTTTACTTCCAAGCAGAAGACCCGAATTTCACAAGTTATGATGATGTAGACTTAATCGTAGATTATGACATCAATGTAAAGCCATTGAGTGCTACCCCTTACTTACAAGTAGGCTTTGGCACATTGCTCAAAAAAGGAAATATGCTCCAGATAGATTTCTTAGCACAGCCTAGTCTGATGCGTCTGATGCGTACTGAGTATGGCTTTTATAATAACCGCAGCCAAGACCCTGACCCAGTAGGTGAAGGCACTTTCACGAGTGGCAATGGAGCTATAGCCTTGCAGGTAAGTTATGTCTTTAATAATCTCAAAAGACAGAGACGTAAGAATGATTTGGATTAGACACAACAATTAGTTCATCAATATTTTTACACATTCTTTACAAAACACAATTATATGAAAAAAATCCTTTTATCAGTTTTATTGTCAGGCTATGTACTGCTTACACTTGCCCAAGACCCCGCCGCCAGTACCAATATGGCAGAAGTCAGAAGTCTTACCAAATTAGACCTGAACTTCGTGGGTATAGGCTTTACTTATGAGCCTAGATTGGCTAAATTTATTACCTTAGAACTCTCCACAGGCGCAGCAGGAGGATACAGGATTGCAGAAGGAAGCTTTGAGTATATATCAAGGATTGGATTTCCTGCTTTTTATTTCTCAGCCAACCCTAAGTTTTTTTACAACAGACAAAGAAGAGTAGAGAAGGGTAGAAAAACACTGCTCAATGCAGGTAATTATTTAGGGCTAAAAGCAAAATATACCACTCCCTCAGTTGCTCCTGACAATATGGAAAATCATGCACTGCTTGTGAATTTACATTGGGGAATGCAGAGGGCTATCGGCAGACGCTGGACAATCAATACGCACTTTGGTTTTGGATATGGATATGACTTAGCAACTAATTCTGGTGCAGTTTATCCCTCAGTAGATTTACATTTTTCTTATGTACTTTCTAAATAAATAAAGGACTTCTCTACGTAAGCAACACCCTTAAAAGACAGAGAAGAAGAAATGAGTTGGATTAAGTGTACTAGATAGAATCTATTTTTATTATGATAAAACAAGAGATGACAAAAAGGCTTTGCACATAGTAAAGTCTTTTTTTATGGATTAGTTTCTAGATTTTAGCGTAATTTTAGGGCATTCATTTCGTATTGATACAATAAACCCTATCTTAAATGAAAATTCTATACAGCATATTCTTATTGATTTATCTTTCCTTTTTAACGCCGTTGCCTGTGTCTGCACAGGCGACTACCTTAAGTCAAGATTTATCTGGAGTCTGGCAAGGAAAACTAAGCCAAGAAGTGGGTGGATTATACAGAGAGTATGATTTTAAGCTTGAATTAAAGCAAATGGGCAATGTAATTCAAGGAATTTCTCGAATAAGTGCAGATGGCTATTCTGCCAACATGAGCCTAGAAGGAACACTAAATGGAAATTTTGTAGAATTTAAAGAAATCAAAATCATAGACCAAAAAATCAGAAAAAATGCCTTTTGGTGTCTTAAAAAGGGCTTACTCATGCTCAGTCTGCACAATGGATATGAGTACCTTCAGGGTAACTGGCAAGGCTGGAGCAAAGAAGGTAGCTGCACACCAGGTAAACTTTGGGTAAGTCGACCTCAGCCATTTAATGTAGAAAAAGAAAGACCTCCAATCGCTCAAGATAAGGATATATTAAAAGAATCTTCCCAAGAACCTAGCGAAATATCTGAAGAATACGAAGACTCAAGAAGCACCATCATCCCTACTTCCATCAACTTAGATAAAACCTTTCAAGGCAGAGTAATCCGTGAAGAGCAAGCTCCTGTATTCATCAAAAAAGCTGAAATTACTCTTGAAATATGGGATCATAAAGAAATAGATGGAGATGTGATTTCATTGTATCTCAATGAAGAACTCATTTTAGAAGAATATACCTTGCAAGGCACAAGACATCGCATCACCATCACTATAGACACCTCTAAGGATAATTATCTGATGCTTTATGCTCATAACCTTGGAGAGATTACGCCCAATACAGCAGCCATCTCCATTGATGATGGTATTGAGAAACAAATCCGAATTCTTCGCTCTGATTTTGACCAAAGCGAGATGATTTTGCTGCAATACAAAGCACCTTAGTAAGTGGTGAGTTATAAGTAATGAATTATGAGTTTTTAATAACCTGATAATGAGAACTTTACTTAAACTAAATAAATACTTTATTTTGAAGGGGTTACTTAGAGTCAAAATTTTAATTACAATTTAATAAGAGTATTAAGAAATTGACACTGAAATATGACACTGTTATTTGATACTGAAATATGCTACTGTTGCTCCAAAGCACGCTGTCTTTGTTCTTCTAATTGTTTGTAATAAGCACGTCTGAGAGAGTCTTCACGGGCTATCATCTTAGCTTGTGCTATTTCATTTTTGATGCCCCAGTACAAATCACTGGCAGGGAAATAATTGGGGTTTTGCTTGAGTTCTAAAGCGAGCCACTTAAGAGCAGTATCTTTATTGCCACTTCTACGGTAGCAGACACCTAGATAATAATGGGCTTTATCCAACTCTTTTTGGTATTTAAGTGCGTGTTCTAAATAGGTTTTGACTTGCTCACACTGTCCTTTTTCATAGGCAAACTTCCCTAGATAATAGGCAGCTTTGTATTGGTTTTTATCTAGCTCGAAGGCTTTTTGATAGGCTATCTTTGCACTATCATCAAAATAAACTCTTTTTCGGAAAGCCTCTGCTTTATGAAAATATAGCTCGGCATAGTCAGGTTTATATTTTAGGCCTATATTGGCAAAGCGATTGGCTGAGATGTATAACTCATATTTGGTATAAAGTTCGGTAAGACTATTATACGCTTCTGCAAAGTTAGGCTTAAGGGCAAGTGCTTGGCGAAGATTGTCTAAGGCATTGCTGCTATCTCTTCGGGCTACAGCTACTTTTCCTTTCCAGAGATAAAAATCAGGATTTTTATTGTCAATTTTTAAAGCACGATTTAGATATTTGGTGGCATTGTCATAGTCTTTTAAATCATAATAAAGTCTGGCAGCCAAAAAAAGTTGCTCGATAGAAGGAGGTGTATTTGCTCCAGATATTCTTAGAAGCTGATTAAGTGACTCTTCTTTTTTGTCTTGTTTGTAAAGTATTTGTGAATACAGGTATCGGTATTTGACCTGATTACTATCCAATTTCATTGCCTCTTTGATTCTAAAATTAGCAAGGCTATCATTTTGGTTAAAATGATGTAATCTAGCAAGTTGATAATAGTTCTCAGGAGCATTGGGATACTCTTTAATAGCATCTTCTAAGGCTTGAAAACTAGTAGCAGAAAGGTAGTTTTTGGTTTTGGGGAGTTCGTTGATTTCTTCATTTACGGGGTTATATCTATCACAACTCATCCAAGCTATACTGAGCAAGATAAATACAAAGCCTTTTGCTCGGGGATAAAAAAAAGGAGAAATCTTATGATTGAAAATTTTAGTTTGTAAAACACTGATAATAAATGCTTTAAGCAGAATAAGTGTGTACTTTATTTTTAATGCTTTACTATCCATATTCTCAGAAAAAAATAATTAATTATTAAGACGCTGAACGTGTTCGTAGATTTCATCTATTAGCTCAGGGTTTTCTTCTATAGCATTTCCTATCACTACGATATCTGCCCCAGCCCTAAGACTTGCCTCTGCGATAGCTCCCGAACGGATTCCTCCACCTATAATGATGGGTGCATTAGTTGCCTTGCGTATGCTCTGAATCATTTTAGTACTCACAGGTTTTTCTGCACCGCTTCCTGCATCTGCATAGATTAGCTTCATACCTAGCATCTCACCTGCCATGGCTGTGCAGGCAGCTACTTCGGGTTTATCATAAGGGATAGGGCTAGTGTGGCTAATGTAAGATACTGTAGTCGCTCTTCCTCCTTCTATGAGCATATAGCCTGTGGAGAGTATTTCTAAGCTACTTCTCTTCAAAAAGGGAGCTGCTATGATGTGCTGTCCAATCAAAAACTCAGGATTACGACCTGAAATCAGTGATAGAAATAGAATCGCATCTGCATTATGATCTATGTGCATATTACTTCCTGGAAAAATAATAATAGGCAAGGAAGTATATTGTTTAAGTGCTAGGATAGTCTCTCCCATGCTAGAGCCATTGATGAGGCTACCTCCTACAAAAAGAAAATCTATTTTTTCAAAACTCCCTGTTTCATAAAGCTTTTGAGCTTGTGATGCTTCAAACTTATCAGGGTCTATGAGCATCACAAAAGATTTAATTCCCTTTCGCTTACGCTCATAAATATCTTCAATGATTTTATTTGTCATCGCCTTTGCCTGCATTTAAGATTTTTTCTTTGAGTTTATCCTCAACGATGTCTAACGCTATTTCAGTAAACTTACGTATGACACTATCTAAAATGGTGGATTTTGTATCCGAATTATTTCTATAAATAATAGTAGGTACTTGTGGAGCAGCATAATAATTCTTATTTTTTTTGCGAGAGCCTCCAAATAGATAACGTGTAACTCTAAAAGTGAGGTAAGCTGCACCAAGTACAATACCTACTGTCCCTAAGTCTTTTTTAAGCCTTTGAAGCCCATCTATAACGGCTTGCTTTTCTCTTTCAGCGATTTTGAGTAGTTCTTTTTTAGAGAGTTCACTTACTTTCTCTTCGATTATTTTTCTGAACGGAAGTGGGTTATCAGCCATAATTAATATTAGGTTTAATGAATGGTAGATTTAAGTATCAAGCAAACTAGGGTCATGAGATTTTTTAATGCTTTGCTTTTTGCTTTTTGCTTTGGTGATGGCTAATATTAGTAATAAAATTATTAGAAATAGACCACTGACAGATAAAAAACTCAAGCCAAGACTGATTAAAGTCTCAAAACCTAGGTATTTGAATAGCCCACCTATCAAGAAAGTAAGCGAAACAAAAAAGAAAATCACAAAAAGTAATCCTAGAAAAGCAGCTATAATTAGTGGTGCAATTTGTTTTTTGCGTACTTCTACTTCTAGTTTTAAGAGTTGTCGGCTAGTATTTGCATACGCCGAGACATCTTTTATTAATTTACCAATCTCTAAAAATCCCAAAATTCAGATTCTTTTAATGAAACAAAACTTGACTTCCTTGCAAATATCCGAATTAATCTTCAAGAAAGTAAATAGAAAAGGAAATCATCTTGGATTTTATATGCAAAAGGGTTTGGCAAGTGCATTTGCCAAACCCTTTTTATCTAAGCGAAACAGTTTTTAAGTGATGAGTTATAAATGATGAATGATAAGTTATTTTATTAAAATACTGATAATCATTTTTTTATAGTAATATCAAAATATAAACTAATTTTGACCATCTACTTAAAAGTAAATACTTCTATCTATTTAGCTTTTAAAAATTTAAAATTTTATGAGCGAATATTAAAATTAGTAAAAAGGAAAAAATAAACTGCTCAGCAAATGACTTTTGTACTTCATATACGCAGGATATAGACCTTTTTGGATTATTTTATTTTTGTAACTTTACTTAGGTTATAGTAATCTTTCAAAATAAAATTTTTATTACCAGATTACTATAAATTCATAACTCATCTCTTATATAGAGTTATGAATTCTCAATTCACTCCATATTTTAGCCATTCATAGAAACTAAGAACTCTGAATTATCCATTGTTCCTTTCATTTTTTCTTGTAAGAAGTCCATAGCTTCTAGAGAGTTCATATCACTCATATACTTACGCAAAATCCAGACACGAGCGAGTTCTTCTCTACTCATTAGCAAATCTTCACGGCGAGTACCCGAAGCAGGAACATCAATCGCAGGGTATATACGCTTGTTAGAGAGCTTGCGGTCAAGCTGAAGTTCCATGTTACCTGTACCTTTAAACTCTTCAAAGATTACTTCATCCATTTTAGAGCCTGTTTCTATCAAAGCAGTAGCAATGATGGTCAGTGAGCCTCCATTTTCTACATTACGAGCAGCACCAAAAAATCTCTTAGGTTTGTGCAAAGCATTGGCATCTACACCACCACTAAGGATTTTACCAGAAGAAGGTATTACAGTATTATAAGCACGGGCCAAGCGGGTGATAGAGTCTAGCAAAATCACTACATCATGACCTGATTCTACCATTCTTTTGGCTTTCTCTAACACGATGTTAGATACCTTTACGTGTCTCTCAGCTTGCTCATCAAAAGTAGATGAAATCACTTCAGCTCTCACACTGCGAGCCATATCTGTTACTTCTTCAGGGCGTTCATCTATTAATAAGATAATCAAATATACTTCAGGGTGATTTTGGGCAATGGCATTGGCTATTTTTTTCAAAAGAACCGTCTTACCAGTTTTAGGTTGTGCTACAATCATTCCTCTTTGTCCTTTACCAATGGGTGCGAACAAATCTAGGATACGAGTCGACATCTCATCTTGCTTAGTGCTAAGGATAAGTTTCTCCTCAGGAAATAGCGGAGTAAGATACTCAAATGGAATACGATCACGGATTTCTTCGGTAGTCTTGCCATTGATAGTTTCAACTCGAAGCAATGCAAAATATTTTTCACCTTCTTTTGGTGGGCGGATTTGTCCACGAATGGTATCACCCGTTTTTAAGCCAAAAAGCTTGATTTGAGAAGGAGAGACATAAATATCATCAGGGCTGGCAAGATAGTTATAATCAGAAGACCTTAAAAAACCATAGCCATCTTGCATGATTTCTAAGACACCCTCATTTTCTATCAAGCCATCAAACTCACGAATATTAGGTTTTTCTGTTCTTTTATTCTTGGGAGGCATTTCAGTCTCATTGCCTAGTGACTCTGGTTTGTTGTCTGTCCTAGCTTGTTTAGGCTCTTCTTTTTTAGGCTCTTCTTTGCTAGATTTATTTTCTGAGTAGTTTTGAGGTTGAGTCCTAGGTTTATCATCCTGACTATTTTGAGCATTATCATCTTGTTCATCCACATTTTGTCTTCTAATGCGAGGTTTACGCATGTCAGCTTCTTTTCTAGAGCTGTTTTCAGAGGGAGTTGGAGTGGAGATTTTTGCTTTGAGAGGCAAGATTTCAGAGTCTGGAAGGATAGCTTGTTGGTCAAGAATCTTATAAATAAGTTCTTTCTTTGTGAGTTTTTTGTGGTTTTTGACCTGTAGGCTTTCCGCAATTTCCTTCAATTCGGAAAGCAACTTCATGTTTAGTTCATCAATATTGTACATAATACGAGTAATACGTTTTTTTAGAAATAATCAAATGATTTGATATAAAATAGATATGATTAAAAAAGTAGTGAGTAAATTCTAGTATTTGGTTTTTAGATTTTAGCCAAAGACAAATCAAAGCATTTATCTTGCCTATATCTATTGGCATATTTAAAAATTAGTAAAAATAAAATATATGATAAATAAATTTAAGATTATCCAGTATTTACAAACTTAAATTGCCTTTAAAAATCTTCTTTGATGGTTTTGTTGATAATTTAAAGAGATTGCTAAGATTGATGTATAAATAGAAAAAAATAATTAGGCGTTGCTCCTAACTTTGTGGCGATTTATAAACAGAAACTCTAATTGCCAAAACTAATACTAAAAAATTAGTTTTTTTCCTCTTAAACCAAAAATTAACTGCAAATCCTTAGATTTGCGAATAATTTATGCAAACATAAACCAAAAATTCGTATAACAAAAATATATTTTTAGAGAAATCATGTTAGAAATCCATAAAGTCAGAGAAAATAAAGAAGATATCATCAAGGCTCTTGAAAAAAGACATTTCCCCAATGCCGCCAACTTAATAGAAGACCTTATCAAGAGTGATGAAAATCGTCGCCAACAGCAAGTACAGCTTGACAAAGCCAAAGCTTCTCTCAATATACAGTCAAAAAATATTGGAATGTTTAAGGCTCAAGGCAAAGAAGCCGAAGCTCAAATTGCCATAGAAGCTACTGCCGATTTAAAAGCTCAAATCAAAGATCTAGAGCAGCAGCAGCGTGAAGCTGAAGGTACTATGCAAAATTTGCTCTATTTTATCCCCAATACTCCTCATGCCAATGTGCCATCAGGAAAAACTTCTGAGGATAATGAAGTAACGTATGAGTTTGGTAAATTACCTCAGCTTGAGGAGGGTTCACTTCCTCACTGGGAGTTGATACAGAATCTAGATATTATTGATTTTGAGATGGGTAATAAAGTAACAGGTGCTGGATTTCCATTTTATAAAGGCAAAGGAGCAAGACTTCAGAGAGCGTTGATTAGTTTCTTTTTGGATGAAGCACAAGAGGCAGGCTACTTGGAAGTAATTCCTCCACTGCTTATCAATACCGAATCAGGCATCGGCACAGGGCAACTCCCTGATAAAGAAGGGCAGATGTATCACATGACTGTGGATAACTATTACCTCATCCCTACGGCAGAAGTGCCTATTACCAATATGTTTAGAGATGTGATTCTGAATGAAGATGATTTTCCCATCAAAAGAGTAGGTTATACACCTTGTTTTAGACGTGAAGCAGGTTCATGGGGGGCAGATGTGAGAGGGCTAAACCGACTGCATCAGTTTGATAAAGTAGAAATTGTACAGATTTCTCACCCTGATAAATCTTATGAAGCCTTAGAAGGAATGAAAGCACACGTGCAAAGTTTACTTGAGAAACTTGAACTTCCCTACAGAGTTTTGAAGCTTTGTGGAGGAGATATGGGTTTTACTTCTGCTTTTACGTATGATTTGGAAGTTTTTTCTGGGGCTCAAAAACGCTGGTTAGAAGTGAGTTCGGTTAGTAATTTTGAAACTTTTCAAGCCAATCGCCTTAAATTACGCTACAAAGTTAAAGACCAAAAGCAAAAGCCATTGGCACATACTCTTAATGGAAGTGCTTTGGCATTGCCAAGAATTGTAGCCGCTCTATTAGAAAACAACCAAAAAAACAATGGTACTTGGATCGAAATACCTAAAGTATTGCAGCCTTATACTCGCTTTGATAGGATTGGATAATAAATAGTCAGGGATTGGATACCCATTTGGCAGACAGCTCCGATTTGCACGGCTAGTTTTGGGTCATAGACCTTCATTGTAAGAAGTATAACTTTGAGATTTTACGCTTCCTGAAAGGTTTTTCAGTGCAACCATTGCATTTCTTCACTATATTTCAAAGAACTTTTGAAACATAAAAATACAATAGAATAATGATATAACAAGTAGCCATTAGAAAAATATAGAAGTAAAAAATATCTTTTACTATAATAGTCATTTATTTTATAGAAAAATATCTATCTGGCTGGACTACGACAGCCTCTACTCCATTGAAAATCTTTGGAGCTACTTTTTTGATAATATTGTAACTAGCATTTA
>JBBRUH010000201.1:0-9568 GCA_038248005.1 Cytophagales bacterium
GAGATTATATTGATTGTCTAGGTTATTGAGCCAGTGCAATGCTTCGCTTACTTCACCCCCTGTGATGGTAAGTAGCTGTTTTAGAATATCAAATAATTTATCAAAATTAGCTCCTTTTTGGTTTTCTTCTGGTACAAATTGGGTAAAACGATGTCCTTGCATATTGTTGATTTTTAGTAAATTTTCTTTCTATTTTAAGGTTAATAAACTGATTAGTGAGTTATGAGATATAAGTTATGAATTATAAATTCTTAATTACCTGATAACGAGTATTTTAATAGCTAACAATGAGTATTTTATTTTTAGCATTTTGAGTATGAATTACTCGTAAATGAGTTTTTGCCTATATTCTTACCTAAATTTATTAATTTTATTATGGGATAACAAAATTCTAGGTAGATTGATTTGCAATTTACTTGAATAATTCCTTTTCTGTTATTGATTTTAGATTTAAAGTCTGTAATCAGACTTCCTATCAAGGTCTGCGAAGTATATTTGAAGTAGCTTTATTTTTTTATTCTAAAAGACTAGAGGATTAGAATATTTATTAATACATTTTAATACATTCATCTTATAATCGAACTCCTATCAAGGTAATATCATCTCTTTGTTCTACTCTTTTTTGATGTTCATAAAGAATCTCAAGCAGAGCTGCACCTTGCTCAGTCATGGAGAGATGTGCATTTTCAGCAAGCGTTTTTTTAAGTACTTTATAGCCAATTTTCTTTCTTTTTTGGTCGGCAGCATCTGTATAGCCGTCAGTAGCTAAAAACAAGCAATCTCCTTTTTTCAAGATGAGTTCTTGCTTGCTAAATGACCTTATCGCTTCTCTTTGCCAGCCTCCTATAGATTTACGGTCTCCTCTTATCTCAGTAATTTCCTCGTCTTTGTAGAGATATAACTGACTTTTAGCACCACTAAATTGAATTTTATATTCTCCGTTTTCTAGTGATTCTATTCTACAGAGAGAAATATCCATTCCATCTGTATTTTGATTATTGTTTTGCTTGAGGCTATCTCTTACTCCTTCGTGTAGTTGTCTTAAAATTTCATTGGTTTCATAGATTTTCTCATGATTTACGATTTCACCCAGTAAAGTATTACCAATCATACTCATAAATGCTCCTGGTACTCCGTGTCCTGTACAATCTACGACGGCTAGAAAACTGGTATTTTCTTTCTCGATGCGGCTAAACCAGTAAAAATCACCTGAAACAACATCTTTAGGTTTAAAAATCACAAAGTGATCAGTAAAATTATCCCTTAAACTTTGAGTAGCAGGCAAAATAGCTCTTTGTATCCTTTCTGCATATCGGATACTATCTGTCAGGCGGATATTATTTCTTTTTAACTCCTCCAGTAATTGCTCAAATTCATTATTCTTCTCTGTGATTTCATTGTGTTTTTCTTCTATAGCATTCTTTTGAGTAGTGATTTCAAGTTTTTGTTGTTTTAGGCGTTTGTTGGCATTCCTACCTCTGTAGTTATTTCGATAGAGCGAAAAGGCAAACAAAGAGATAAAAATCAGAGCTACCCAAACTCCATAGTTAAGGATACTTTTGATGATTTTTTCATCTTTTTGGATGATTTCTTCTTTTTTGAGTAACTCTAAGCGTGCTTGTTCTTTTTGTTGCTCAAAGATTTTTTGCATCTCGTTAATCTGTCTCAGTTTATCTTCTTGATAAATAGAGTCTTGAAGTGCAATGTATTTATTCTGATAGAGATAAGCTTGTTGCCAGTTTTGTTTACGCCCATAAATCTCGGAGAGTGCTTTCATAGCTTCACGACTTATAGTTTTGAGCTTATATTTTTGTGCTATTTCTAAGCTTTTTCGGCTTAGTTTTTCGGCTTGAGTCAGATTATCTAATTTTAGATAAGTATCTCCTATTTTTTGGGTGAGCATTGCTACATTGGTCCAATCTAGTAGTTTTTCATAGATTTGTAAAGACTTTAAAAGATATTTTAATGCCACAAAATATTTTTGCTGTGCCAAATGTACCTTACCCATATAATAAGAAGTAAGGGCAATTCCTGAACTATCTTTCAAAGATTCATAAATTTTATAAGCCTTTTCATAACTATCAATAGCCTTAGAATAGTTTTTGGTAAGTGCATACACTTCTCCTATGTCATTGAGCGGATTTGCAATTCTTAGCTGATTACCCTTTCTTTGAGCTATTTTGAGGCTACGTCTATAAAAATCAAGTGCTTTGGAGTAATCTTGTTTTTCTTTAAAAACGAGACCTATATTTTGATATGCTACTGAAAGACTAATGTCATCTTGAATATTTTCTGAAATTTTAGCACATTCTAGATGAGCACTTAATGACTGCTGATAATTGCCTAATGTATGATAAATTAAACCCCGATTATGAAAAGCATTTTTAAGGCCAATTGTGTAGTTTAGCTCTTTTGAAAGCAACATTGCTCTCTCAGCATACTCCTGTGCCTTTGACGGGTTAAGACTATGAAAAGTCCAAGCTAGTTCATTGAGTATTTTTACTCTTTGAGTGTCTTTTGATACCTCTAAATCTGCCAAAAGAGTTTGCACTTGTGCAGATGATTTATCAGTATAAAATGAACGCTCACTTTGTGCTGATACCTCTCCTATGAGGAACAACAGAGTGATTAAAATTACTATTTTTACTTTGAGTAGAATCATAAAAGCTGGAGCTAATTTGTAGTATAAATGATGCCTTCACATTTACATTGCAAAAAAAGTGCAAAATTGTCTAAAAACTTACTTTAAGGCTCTTTAATTAAAGAAGCAAGAAAAAAACACTTCTAAAATACTGATTACCAATATTTTAATTTTCGTCTTTAAAATCTGTAGATGCTATATTTTTTTCAAAATTGTCACTCTTTGTATCAGCTTTTAATATGAAAGCTGTCTGCATCTAAGTAAGCAGGGAATTTCTCTCTATATTCTTCTAAATCTTGGTGAGAAAGTGTATTTGTTTGTATGATTTCTTCTCCTTCTTGATGAAACAGAGCTTGTCCTTTAAAATCATAAATAGCAGAATCACCCGCATAAGGGATATTATTCCCATCTTCTCCTACACGATTTACGCCTACTGTATAGCAAAGATTCTCGATGGCACGGGCTGCCAAAAGTGTATTCCAAGCCGAGCGACGGGCTTTGGGCCAGTTAGCCACATAGATAAGTAAATCATAACTCAAATTTACATTGCGACTCCAGACAGGAAACCGTAAATCATAACAAACTAAGGGCATTATCTTCCAGCCTTTCCACTCTACTAGCAGTGGATTTTGACCTGCACTAAACGTCTTATGCTCTTCTGCCATTCTGAAAAGGTGTCTTTTATCATACGTCTGAAAACTCCTGTCAGGAAACATCCACACCAATCTATTAAAAAACTTTCCATCTTCTTGCACAATATAACTCCCCACTACGGCAGCTTTACTCTGAGCTGCCATTTGCTCAAGCCACTTAAAAGTATGTAGGTTCATGGGTTCTGCCCAGTCTTTGGCGTGCATCGTAAAGCCAGTCGTAAACATCTCAGGAAGTATGATAATATCTGTGGGTTGATTGATTTGCCAGATTTTTTCTTCTAGCATTGCTCTATTAGCTACAGGATTGTGCCAAAATAATTCCGTTTGTATAAGTGTGATAATCAAGGAGTTATTTTTCATAGTAAACTTTTTTTTGCGGATTTTCGTTTTTAGTAGTAAATTACACAAAATGTGCATTTTGCAAAGGATTCACGTTTTTTAATCTTATTTACAAATTTAATCAAAGAAAACATCATGCCTCTAGAACTAGAAAAAGAAAATCGTAGTGAAACACTCAGAAGACAAGCTGTAAAAATGTTAGAAAGAAAAGGTTATCAAGAAATCAAAACATCTTTACCTGATTATGAAGAACCCACTGCTTTCAATCAAGTAGATACAGATGAAGTCTATCAGCCCGATTTGACAGCCCGTACTGCTTTTAGCAAGCATTACTTTGAAATCATCGAAGACAAATCAGAAAACAAACTCAGAGTAGCTGGTAAATGGAAGCTAATGTCTAAACTAGCTGAAATCAAAAATGGAAAATTTTTCGTATTAGTTCCTCATGGAATGATGAGCTATACCAACAGACTTTTAGAAAGTCAAAATATCAAAGCTGAAGTCCTCAAACTACAGACTTCTAACAAAAAAGGTTAAAACACTCTGTTTTCTTGCCTTATCACACCTTTAGCATAAAGCCCCGACTATGTAGATTCTCAATCTCGATAGAGTTTTGAGTATCTTTTTGAAGGTGTTTTCGCAATTTGGTGATATAGACATTCATACTTTGTTTGCTAAAGTAATCGTCATTTTTCCAAATTTTGAGTAAAGCTTCTTCATGTGTCAAGATTTCACCTTGTTTTTCACAGAGAAGTTTGAGTAATTCAGCCTCTTTTAGGCTTAGTTTTTCTTTTTGAGTACCAAGATGTAGTAGTCTTTTGCTGTATTCAAACTCAAAATTTCTTATTTTAAAATGAGAGTCATTTTTATCAAAAACTCCTTTATTCTGAAACAATACTTTAATTTTAAGAAGTAATATTTTAGGGTCAAAGGGTTTGATAAGGTAATCAGAAGCCCCCAATTGATAGCCCTTAACCTGGTCTTCTTTGAGGGCTTTTGCACTTAAGAACACAAAGGGAGTTTCTGAGAATGATTTGCTGATGGTCTCAGCTACCGTAAACCCATCTAAAAGTGGCATCATGATGTCCAAAATACATAAATCAAATTTTTGATGTTTGATTTTCTGGGGAGCTTCTTCGCCGTTTTGGGCAAGTGTAACTTTAAAATCATTCATTTCCAAAAATACTGTGAGCATCATCCCAAAATTGTTATCATCTTCTGCAATTAAAATGTTTTTCATGCTTTATTATTTTGATTATGAAAAGGTAAAAACACTGTAAATGTGCTATCTGAGTTATGATAGATAGAGTTATAGCTTTTCTTATTTTGTACATTAGAAGTATGACTATTTCAGGTTGAGAATATATTAGAAGATTCTTCTACAGCTTTTTTCACACTATTTTGTAAGTTCTCTTGCTCTTTTGCAAATTGTCTTTTAATCGTGCCTATTTGTAAGCCTAGCATAAGCCCTGCAGAAAGTGCCATGAGTTTAATGACTAAGTTGTAGGGATGTTGTTTTTTAATACTTTTCCAGCGGAGGCATTTAAGAAAATTTACGATTTGTTTCATACATAATGGCTTTTCTTCAAAATCAAGCTCTTTTTTTTCTAAAAAAAATCTTAAGTCTTCGTTTACTGACTTTAAGTTTTTTTTAAGGTTTGATTTGTGTTTTGATAAATAAGCCTATTTCTTAGTAACTCCTTTGAAATAACGTGAACTCAAGATTAGTTTTTAGACAAAACTAGACTCAGCTCTTGTTTTAGACTATTTTTAAACTAGTATTTTTATTCTGTACGAATACAACATTTATAGAAAATAATAAAACACTGTTTTACGACCCTCATAGGGGTCGCACTAGCTATCTTGGTTGTTTTTCTATAAACGTGAGGTGCCTCTGGCATCCTTCTGTATAATACTCAGTTTCTTGTTTAAATAAAGGTTTTTACCTTGTCAATGGTATATGTAGAGATGTTTCCAATAACTTATTTAATCCCGAGTTCACGTCAAAATAAAGTACTCATTTAGTCTGAATAAAAATATCATTATCAGATTATTACAAAGTCATAATTCATCACTTACACAGAATTTCTCGTTTTTCACAAACCTATTATATATTCTTTACTCGGAGTAGAATACTACTTCTTACATAAAAAAAAGACTGAAAACAGTTTGTTTTCAGTCTTTTAGAATGTAGTAAGATTTACTTTTGCTTATAAAATAAGCCTTCTACCATATCAATAAACATTAAACACGTGCTATCAAATCAGCAGTACGGTTAGAGTACCCAGCTTCATTGTCATACCAGCCCACGATTTTAACCAATTTACCATTGGCAGAAGTCAAGCCTGAATCTAAAATACAAGAGTGAGGATTACCTACAATATCAATGGACACAATAGGATCTTCAGTATATTCTAAAATACCTTTTAATGGCCCTTCGGCAGCTTTTTTAAATGCAGCATTGATTTCTTCAGCAGTTACTTCTTTGCTTAGGATAGCAGTGAGGTCAGTAGTAGAGCCAGCAGGAATAGGCACTCTCATAGCGATTCCATCTAGTTTACCTTTTAAGTGAGGCAATACCAATCCTACAGCTTTAGCAGCACCTGTAGAAGTAGGCACGATAGAAAGAGCAGCAGCACGAGCACGACGCAAATCACTATGAGGTGCATCTTGTAGGCGTTGGTCTGCAGTGTAAGCGTGAATAGTCGTGATGTAACCACTTTCTAAGCCGAAGTTATCGTCCAATACTTTTGCCATTGGGGCAAGACAGTTGGTAGTACAAGAGGCATTAGAAAGGATGGTCTCACTGCCTGTGAGTAGCTCATCATTTACACCTAATACTATAGTCTGAATGTTTCCTTTGGCAGGAGCAGAAATAATTACTTTTTTGGCACCAGCTGTCAAGTGTTTGCCAGCACCTTCTTCATCTGTAAAAAAGCCTGTAGATTCTAATACAGTATCTACCTTCACATCAGACCAAGGAAGAGTAGCGGGATCTTTCTTGGCATATACAGGGATAGACTTACCATTGACGATTAAGTTTGAGGCATCATGGCTCACTTCACCAGGGAAGCGACCATGGATAGAGTCATATTTTAAAAGATGAGCCAAAGTAGCAGTATCAGTTAAATCATTGATAGCTACGACTTCTACGTTGTCTTTATTCAACAAAGCACGGAAAGTGATTCTTCCGATGCGTCCAAAACCATTGATAGCAACACGAATTTTTGACATTTTTATTTGGGTTTAAGTTGAGTGTAACTTATTTATATATACTACAAAATTAGATATAAATGATAAAAGTTCAAAAATCTCTTTTGTTTATCTTAAGAGAGATAAGTAATCTTTTATTTTAATTTGTAAATCCTCTGTTTCTTGACCAACTTTGCAGTAAGACAAGGTTTACCTTGCATTTAAAAAATTTTAATTAAATAAAGAAATAGATTATGTCATTATTATCCATTGGTACAGTAGCTTTTGATACCATAGAAACTCCCTTCGGCAAGGCTGAAAGAGTAGTTGGAGGCTCATGTTCTTATATTGCCTTGGCAGCTTCTTATTTTACTCCCAAAGTAAATATTGTAGCCGTAGTAGGAGATGATTTTCCTCAAGAAAAAATTCAAGTAATGAACCAGCACGGTATAAATACCGAAGGTTTACAAATCAAAGAAGGTGAAAAATCTTTTTTTTGGGCAGGTAAATACCACCTAGATCTTAATAGCCGTGATACACTCACTACTGAGCTTAATGTATTGGCTGATTTTGACCCTATTATCCCTGAAAGCTACCAAAACTGTGAATATTTGATGCTAGGTAATCTTACACCTCAAGTACAACAAACGGTCATCAATCGCCTTAAAAAACGCCCTAAGCTTATCTTGATGGATACCATGAACTTCTGGATGGAAGTAGCGATGGATGATCTCAAAGCAACTATCAAAATGGTGGATGTGCTTTCTATCAATGATGAAGAGGCTCGTCAGCTTTCGGGTGAACACTCCATAGTAAAAGCTGCTAAGTTGATTATGAAAATGGGGCCTAAATTTTTGATTATCAAAAAGGGTGAGCATGGTGCTTTATTGTTTCATAAAGAAGAAGTGTTTTTTGCCCCTGCATTGCCTTTAGAAGAAGTATTTGACCCTACAGGTGCAGGTGATAGCTTTGCAGGTGGATTCATTGGTTATATAGCTAAGACTAATGATATTTCTTTTGAGAACATGAAGCGTGCTATTATTTATGGCTCAGCAATGGCTTCTTTTTGTGTAGAAAAATTTGGCCCTGAGGCTTTGATGAATCTTACTCAAGACAATATAGAAAACCGTGTACAAGAGTTTATAGACTTAGTACAGTTTGAGATTACATTAGACTAAGTGGGGAGATGAGTTATAAGTGAAGAATTATGCGTTTGTAATAACTTGATAATGAGTATTTTAACAACTTAAGTAAATGGTCAAAATTAGTTTTTACTTTCATTGGAAGTTTGAAGTGTCCCTTTAGAGCAGTTCAAATAGCGGGGATGTAAAGGTTTGGATGGTTTAATTCCTTATTTTCTATTAGGTTTTATTGTAAAATTTAAAATAAATCAATAAATATTTTACGAAATTTAGGGAGAATATTATGGTTATCTGACAATTTTTGTGGATTTTTGAATAATTAAGGTTATTATAAAAATGTATCTGCTTGATAATAAGAAAGTTAGATATATTAAGGACACTAGTTCTATTGTTTACCACAAAAATTGTCATACAACCAATATTATTAAATTGTTTAAAATATTTATTCAAATTAACCATTTCACACAATGAAAATATTATTTTTATCTCTGATTTTTACATTGACTCTCCAAGCAAATGTAAGTAATGATGACCGAGGTTTGTTCATAACTAATGATATGGTTATGTTGGTAGTAAACTATGAAACTAACAAATCAGAATTAGCTTCTTACCAAAAAACTTTAAAAGACGAATACAACATAGACCTTGACTATAGTCAATCTGTATTCTACACAAATGGAAAATTAAAAGAGGTTTCTCTTAAGATTGATTGTAATGATGGCATCAAAGGAACACTTGAATCATCAGATTTAGAACTTAATCAAAATGAAAAAGTTGGTTTTTACAAGACTCTAAAAAAGGAACACGAAATAAAATTTGGTGTTGGAGTAATTCCTGAAATAAAAAATATGGAAATTGCTCAAGCAGCAGAAATAGGTGAACGTGAAAAGAAAG
This sequence comes from Cytophagales bacterium, assembly GCA_038248005.1. Lineage (GTDB taxonomy): Bacteria > Bacteroidota > Bacteroidia > Cytophagales > Microscillaceae > JAABSX01. The sequence continues at coordinate 8,862 of JBBRUH010000201.1, forward strand.
AAGCGATAAGAATCATCATACATCCAAATCCATTGGTTTATGATGACTTGAACTTATCCTTCAACCAAGAACTGTCAGAAACACTCCAATACCGAGTCTATGACAAGAACGGCCGAGTGTTAACTCAAGGCAATATAGAAGTGAATGGGTACAAAGCGAAGATTTCATTTAGAGGAGATGAACTCATCAATGGCAACTTACTGCTTATTATAGAAGGAGAAACTTTACCTCAGCAGAGATTACGATTTATCAAGAATCAATAATTAGTAAAGTAAATAAGAATCAAAAAGCTAAGTTAGATATTCTAACTTGGTTTTTTTGTGCGAATCCCACCTGCTAGCCGTAGCATCTTGACCAACAACAGCAAATTAGTGTTAGAATCTCTAACTGGTCTTAGCATGTTGCCGCACAACGGCAAACTAGTCGGACACATCCTTACTCCTCGCTTCTCACTTCTAAACTTCTCATCCCTCACTCCTAAACTTCCCACTCCTCACTTCTAAAAACCTACACTTCTCAAAATTTACTTTAACTTTGGACTTTAAAATAAGTAAAGTTACAAAAATAAAATGGCTCTTAATGGATTTTGGACTGATAGCAAAAAACTTTTAACTAAATATTTTTTGATAAAAATAATATTCTTCTTTTTCGCAGAATAAAATTTTAAAACTACATACTACAAAAGAAACAATACTTTTTCAGAATAA
>JBBRUH010000202.1:0-9542 GCA_038248005.1 Cytophagales bacterium
CATAAATTAGTTGCTTGTATCTTAGCCCTCAAATGTAGGAATAAATATATAAATGAACAAAATAATCATTATTTTTTTATATCAAAAAATAAAAAACATGAACAGACGTTGCTTTGTGCACCTTTCTGCTTTAGCTTTAGCGGGATTAGCCAGTTGTGATATTAAGAAAAGTGATGACAATATCCGTATCAAGTTTCCAATTAAAGTACAGAGTAACCGCCAAAATGGGCATAAACTTCGTGTTGCCAGTGATTGGTCTATTGCAAAAAAAATAGAAAGTGAATACCTCATCGTAGGTGGAGGCATTGCAGGACTATCGGCAGCCTATCAGCTTCGTCAAAAAGATTTTTATTTGTGTGAGTTATCTGAAACCCTAGGAGGCACAGCAAGTGCAGTCAAATGGGGCAAAACATCTATTTGCCAAGGAGCTCATTATGAGTTAAGCTATCCCGATTATTTTGGGGAGGAAGCCTTAAAAGTACTCTCTGAGGTAGGTATTGTAAAGTACCATAGTCTGAGCAATCGTTGGAACTTTGTGGATAGTCAATACCTCATAGATGATGAACAAGAGGCTATGAGCATTTATCAAAATAAAGAGCGTGATGGAGTTCTTCCGGATAGCCAAGCTGTCAAGCAGTTTTTTGAGCAGTCTCGCCCTTATCTAGGCAAACTGATGGCTCCGAGTAGATTAATAGATAAAAGTTTGCATCATTTTAATGGAGAAAGCTTTTTAAATTATTTACAAAGAACAGTCAAACTAGATGAAACTACTAGACAAGCAATGAACTATCAGATGATAGATGATTTTGGAGGAGGACTTCATGAGGTTTCTGCTTTGGCAGGTCTTTATTATTACTTATCTAGACCTTATCTGGAAGAAGACAATCCATTTCAATTATTTTCTCCTCCTCAGGGAAATTTTTATTTTATAGAAAAATTACTCTCAAAAGTACCCTCTGAGCAGGTAAGTACTCAAAAATTAGTAAGCAAGATAGAACCACAAAAAAAAGGCTTCAAGGTAGAAATCCTAGATTTAGCCTCCCAGAAAAAAATCATCCTGAATACAAAAAAAATAGTCTATGCAGGTCAAAAGCATGCACTTAAACATGTCTTTTCAGAAGATGCCAAGCTTTTTGCCAAAAACAGGTATGCTCCTTGGGCTGTGATTAGTTTTATAGTCAAAAAAGAAATATTACCCATTGAAAGCTATTGGCAAAATGAAGTAATAGATGCTTCGGATTATTTTTTAGGCTTTGTGGATTCTGATACGCAATATTTACCCTCCACAGAATATAGAGTCTTAACTGCCTATTTTTGTTTTCCACCTGAAATGCGTGAAGAAATGGTAACACTCGAGCAAAACCCTAAACCATTAATAGAAAAAACACTAATACAAATAGCCAATTATTTCCAAATAGATGCACAAAAACTTGCCAATCATACTATACAAGCTATGCTCAAAATCATGGGGCATGCCATGTCTATCCCCAGCCCTGAGTATCTGCTCAAAGACCAAAATCAACACAGAAGCCATACTGATTTGGTCTATGCAGGTGTAGATAATCACCGTTTACCGTTGCTTTTAGAAGCCATTGACTCAGGCATACAGGCTGTAAAGCAATGGTAAAAATTAGTTTTAAATGCTTGTTAGAGAATTACTTGATAGAAGTTTTAGAATACTAGGTCTATGAGTTATCTATATTTTTTTTAAGTTTGCAATAGGGATTAGCATCGCCTTCTCAGTAATACACTTTAACGGTAGCCACTATATAACATGAATCTAGATCACTCAAAAATTAAAGCCAATTCTCTTACCCTTGATCAGGAACTGGCTTGGTTTGAAGAGTTCTTGCAATACAGGACAGAACAATTTAAGGGTATGCTATCTTACCATGATAAGCGCAATAACTTTGTGAGTCTTGAACTTATTAAGCAGTTTTCACCTCCAGATTTGAGTTCACATACCTCTGTATATGCACAGCTCGTACAGAGACTTCAAGAAGCTGGCAAAGACTATTACAAAGGTGATGAGCTAAGTTATTTGCATTTTGCCGAAAGGATTATCCTTGTTCTGACCCTTGTGCCACACATTCGCCCTGAAATACTAGATATTTTCTTTTTTCCAAATCAGCAAAACAGGGAATTTACAGAGTTTGGAGGGATAAAAGGTAAAACACATCAAGGATTTTTACCTACAGGAGAGACGGCTATGTTTATCTTAGCAGGCTCTAACCTTCAGCTTAGGCTTACCTTTCAGTCTATCTTTGATACGACTCATTTTTTTGCTCAGGCAAATGTACTTACGCTCATCTCCCCTGCCAACAATGACCCTATGCTGAGTGGCACACTTGAGATTTCTAGAGAGTATCTTCAAAGCCTGACTACTGGCAAACCCTATCAGCCTGATTATAGTCCTGATTTCCCTGCCAAAAGAATCACTACTCTCCTCAATTGGCAAGATTTGGTGTTAGATTACTACACTACTAGAGATGTAGATGAGGTGCGTGCTTGGCTAAGACATCGGCATATTATCCAAACAGATACTGATTTTAACCGTGAACTGATAGGCTATAGATGCTTGTTTTATGGTCCCTCGGGGACAGGCAAAACCCTAACTTCTACCCTTTTAGGGAAGGATATGAATATGGAAGTCTATAGAATAGATCTCTCTAAAGTAGTCTCAAAATACATAGGTGAAACCGAAAAAAACTTAAGCAATGTATTTGACCAAGCAGCACATCATGATTGGCTTTTATTTTTTGATGAAGGAGATGCCTTATTTGGTAAAAGAACCGAAAATAAAAGCTCTAATGATAGACATGCCAATCAAGAAGTAGCCTTTTTGCTTCAAAAAATAGAGGAGCATCCTGGGGTGATTATCCTAGCGACCAATGTACGCTCTAATATGGATAAAGCATTTTTAAGAAGATTTCAATCGGAGGTATATTTCCCTATACCTGATGAGCAATCTCGTTTTTTACTTTGGGAAAGGGCTTTTACTGGGAAATATGAGTTGGAAGAAGCAATAGATATGCAAGACATTGCCCGAAAATACGAAATCACAGGGGCTGCCATTAAAAATATCAAACACTACTGCTCCATTATGGCATTAGACCGTAAATCAAGCATAATTACAGAAGAAGATTTTAGAGAAGGGCTCAGAAAACAATTAGAAAGAGAAGGAAAAAAATTATAGTTGAACAATTAAAGTGAGAATTTTGTTTGATTTAAGTATATAAACTAGGAAATTATTGATTAGCTATCATTTTTTACTTTAACAAAGTCTGTTTTATTGCTAATCTATCATTTTTTGCTCAATTATATTTTACATATATTTTTAAATTCATCAATTTTTTTTATTATGATTTACGTAGCCACTAAAGAACAAGAAGAGGGTAAAATCAAGGCTTTTTTTGCTAAAAATAAGAAAGTGTTGAAGGAAATGGGTTTTAATCAAATTGCAAATTTTGATACCGAAACTCGTGCTGTGATATGGGTCAATGAAAATTATTTTCACAATACTAAAGAGTATCTTTACGGATAAATATTCGAGTATTTTAAAAATTAAAAAGGAGTCAATCATTTATAGATTGACTTCTTTTTTTATGCCTATTTTAATGGTACTAAGTAATGATTTAAAAATAAAATAATAAATTAGTTTAAGTAAAACTTATATTTCGGTAATAATTTCTATTTATAAAAAGAATTTAAGTGTCTGATATTCAATAATTTAAACTAATAAATACCATTCAAGCGAAGACGCTCGAACGAGGTAAATTCAAGAATTACAAACAGAATCAGCTTAACAATGCAGTTAATATTGCTTTTACCAGTAAGTTAGTCAGTCAGGTGTTATTAGAAAAATACAAAAATCACTTTTCTAACGATAAGTTATCTATTAATGACCTAAAAGCCCTCACAAGGGCTAAAATGTGCTATGAGTATTTTTTAAATTGTTCACAAAGTAGCTCTGATGATTATTTAAATGATGAAATCTTTCTTAATTTTGTTAAATTATACGCTATCAATATTGAATAGCACCAGTTTTGGCGGTCATATTGATTATTAGAATATTATTGTTTTGCATTTTAAACGGTTATTTTATTTTAACTGTTACACTTGTCAGAGATAGGTATTCACAATACCTTGTTTTTCAACGATTTAACTAATCTATAACATTATCACCTAATAGTTCGTCTAAACGATTTCTACAAAATCATTATTTATTTTTCAGCAGAACTATATGCAGAAAATAATTAATTGTTTTTTACCATTTTAAGTACTTATTTTGCTTTTATTAAAGTCATTCTCCAACTTCTTGATATAATTTATTTATTCATTTTTATTTTTCACACAAATTAATTTCATACGATGAAAAAATACGTTTTTGGAGCAATCGCCATTGGATTATTAATGGCTTTGGGACTTTATCTAGCTACTAACCGCCCTTTTAAAAACTTCGTAAAAAAAAGTATCGAAAAATTTAGGTATCAACAAGCCTCAAACCATACGATTTCGGATGTGAGTTTCACAAAAATAGACTTAGGAGATGAGGTTGAAGGTCTTTTTACAAGCCTCGTAATAGGACCAGATAGGAAATTATATGGTGGACTGAAAGAGGGGAAAATAAAACGATACCTCATGCAAGAAGATGGAAGTCTCAAACTTGAACATACTTTTTATCTTTTTGGAGATAGTGCCAAACTAATGATTGGGATAAGATTTGACCCTAAAGCTCATAAAGACAGTCTTTGTCTTTGGATTACATATAGCGAATCTGAAAGTATCTACAATGGCCCTAACTGGGTGAGTAGTCTTGCACGTATAAGACTCAGTAACAACTCAGATGAAGTAATGGAGAATACGCTTATCATTGAGCATCTGCCTCGCTCTGCAAGTGATCACCTTACCAATAGCATTGATTTTGGCCCCGATGGCTGTTTATATTTTAGCCAAGGAAGTAATACCAGTATGGGACGTGCAGATGATGAAAAAGAATGGCTGGCAAGAGAGGAATCTTTGCTGTCAGCTGCTGTTCTAAGACTTGATCTCAATAAATTACCTTCCTTCCTCCCTCTCGATGCCAAAACGCCTGAAAGTGGTGGCACATACAACCCTTATGAAGCTGATGCTCCCTTGCAAATCTATGGCACAGGTCTTCGCAATGGATATGACTTGGTATGGCACAGCAATGGCAAACTCTATAGCACTGTCAATGGCTCTATGCGCAAAAAAAACACCCCTACCTCTGACCCTAATAGCCCGAAATATGTGCCATTGAGTAAGTTTGTTACCTATAAAGGGCCTAAAAATATTCCCGCAGTTACAAAAGTAAAAAATCCTCAACATGATTTTTTGCTTAGAATAGAAAAAGGTGGCTATTATGGGCACCCTAACCCAATAAGAGGAGAATATATTTTAAATAGAGGAGAGATAGATGTTGAAAACCCTGAGTATAAAGGTATCAAAGCAGACCCTAATTATAGAGGATTTGCCTTTGACTTTGGGATGCATGCCTCTGCCAATGGCATCATTGAATATAAAAGCAACCGATTTGATGGCAAGTTAAAGGGAATGCTGATTGTAACACGCTTGAATATCTACCATGATTTAATGGTTCTAAAAGTAGAAGATGATACCAAAGATGTGCGTATCAGTTATGATGGTCAGCCCCTTGGTCTAAATGGAATGAATAGCCCTCTTGATTTAATAGAAGATGAAAAAACTGGAAATATCTATGTGGCTGAATATGGTGGTAAAGGTAAAATCACTTTGTTTGTTCCCAATGACAAGGAAACGACTTATATCACAAAATCAAAAATTAAATCTAATAAAACATCTCTTGCTGCTAAAAAAGTAGTAGCCTTTTCAGGAACACAATTATTTGAGCAAAGATGTACTATATGCCATGGCGAATCAGGACAGGGAGGCTCTGGTCCTAGTCTGATAGATGATAAATGGATTTATGGAAACGATCCAAAAAAGATTCAGCAAATCATAGAAAATGGTTCAAAAAATGGAATGCCACCTTGGAAAAATATACTCACTGAAACTGAAATACAAACCTTGACAAAGTACGTGTCTTCCCTTTCAAAAAGTCCTGTTGCACAATCAAAGCCTTAGAAGAAGATGAAAGATAGCTTTATAATGAGTACTTTACTCTAAATATTTACCAAGTAAGACCTTTTGAGTTTCTAAAAACTTGGAAGGTCTAATATAACAAAGAGTTCTGAACTTCATAGTTTTCAATCCTCAGAACTTCCCAAAAACTAAGTTAACCATTCTCCCTCTCACATCCTCAAAGTAGAAATCTAAAGAATAAGTTAAATCGCCAGGTGATGATGATAATCTAAAAAATTATCTTTAGCATTGTAACAGGTAAGCCAAATTACCATCACCCTAGAACTAAGTTAGTTTTACACAAATCTTCATCAAACTTAATATGAACAAACAACGCTTACTCATTTACTTTTTGAGCCTTTTCTGTCTAAATTCAGTGCTTGCACAATCTAGTAGTAATTGGTTTCGCTCCTCTTCTATCTCCCCTGATGGCTCTAAAATAGCCTTCACTTACAAAGGAGACCTCTTTGTGGTTTCTTCAAGTGGAGGAGATGCACAGGCACTTACCATTCATGAAGCCCATGATTTTATGCCTATCTGGTCGCCTGATGGTTCTAAGATTGCCTTTGCCTCTGATAGATTTGGTAATTTTGATGTGTTTATGATAGACTCAAGAGGTGGAGAAGCTACTCGCCTTACTTATCACTCTGCTTCGGAATATCCTTATGCTTTTAGTGCAGATGGCAAGCAAGTTATTTTTGGAGGACAAAGACAAGATGCCGTCATGCACCGACAATATCCTACGGATTCACAGCCTGAGGTTTATACTGTCCCTGCATCAGGTGGGCGAGTTGCTCAACTCTGGACTATCCCTGCCGAAGACATTCAAGTAAATAAAGATGGTTCTAAAATGGTCTATCATGACCAAAAAGGCTATGAAAATCCATGGAGAAAGCACCACAAATCAGCTATTACCCGTGATATTTGGCTATATGATAAAAGTGCAAATACCCACACCATGCTCACAAAATTTGAAGGAGAAGACCGCAATCCTGTCTTTGCTGACAATGACCAATCCCTTTATTATTTAAGTGAAACCAGTGGTAGTTTTAATGTGCATAAAATGAGCCTTGCCAATCCTCAACAGACTGAGCAAATTACTTCTTTCAAAATGAACCCTGTTCGTTTCTTAAGTATCTCTAATAATGGCAAACTTTGCTTTAGCTATGATGGTGATCTTTATACACTTACCGCAGGTGGGCAACCTAATAAACTCACTATCAATATCCGATTAGGAGATAAAAGCAACTCACAACAAATCATCCCTATTAGTGGAAATGTACGTGAGATGGCGGTTTCTCCCAATGGAAAAGAAGTTGCCTATATCGTTAGAGGAGAAGTATTTGTATCTGCTGTAGAAGGTGGAATGACCAAGAGAATCACCAATACATCTGAACAAGAGCGTTTTGTGAGCTTTTCCCCAGATGGAAAGTCTATTCTTTATGCTCGTGAAGGCACTCAAAAGTGGCAGATTTATCAGACAAGCAAAATAAGAAACGAAGAACCTTATTTTTATGCTTCTACAGTGCTGAAAGAAGAGGCAATGATACCTAATTCTCCTGATAGCTATGAACCTATGTATTCTCCCGATGGTAAAGAAATTGCCTACATAGAAAATCGCCGTTCATTAAAAATTTACAATCTTGCTTCTAAGCAAAGCCGCACACTACTTACCCCTGATGAGCTTTTTTATATGGGAGATGGAGACCAATATTTTACTTGGAGTCCTGATGGCAAGTGGATTATGGCAGAATATTCTCCTGTGATGTCTAATACAGAAGTGGTACTAATTGCAGCAGATGGTAAATCAAAAATGATTAATCTTACTGAAAGTGGCTATGGAGATTATAACCCTAAATGGGTCAATGGAGGCAAACAATTACTTTGGTATAGTGATAGAGATGGACTCAGAAGCTATGCCAAAAGTGGAGAAACACAGCTAGATGTTTATACTATGTTTTTTACTCAAGAGGCTTGGGATAGGTTTAACCTCAGCAAAGATGATTTTGCCTTGCTCAAAGAAATAGAGGAAAAAGACAAGAAGGATAAAAAAGAAGATGACTCCAAAGACAAGAAAAAAACAGAAGTCAAAAAGGACAGTACTGTAAAGATTAATTTTGAAGGCTTGCAAGACCGCAAAACACGCCTAACCATTCACTCTTCTTCATTGGGAGATGCTGTACTTTCAGAAGATGGCGAAAAACTATTGTATTTGGCTAGTTTTGAGAAAGGATATAACCTCTGGAGTACTGACCTACGCACCCAAGAAACCAAAATGGAGATGTCTCTCGGGACTCGTGGTGGAAAACTAGAATGGGATAAAGAAATGAAAAATCTTTTCTTATTGGCTGATGGAAAAATGTACAAAATAGATCCTAAATCCTTCAAGAAAGAGTCTATCAGTGTCAGTAGCGAACTTAACTTAGATGTAAATGCCGAGCGTCAGCACATGTTTGACCATGTCTGGAGCAGAACTAAGGCGATGTTTTACATCTCTACTTTTCATGGTGCACCTTGGGAAGAACTCAAAGGAATCTATGAGGCTAAAGTCTCTTCCGTAGGCAATGGCTATGAGTTTGCAGAATTACTTTCTGAAATGTTGGGTGAACTGAATGTCTCTCACTGTGGAGCAAGTTACCGCCCTTCTAGTCCTAATGGAGACCAAACAGCTTCTCTAGGAATATTTATGGATTATACCTATACAGGCGAAGGAATTAAAATCGCCGAAATCATACAGGGTAGTCCTCTTGACAAAGAAAGCATCAAGCTAAAAACTGGAATGATTATCGAAAAAATAGATGGTGAATCACTTGGTACTGACCAAGATATTGCTAAATTTTTGAATCGCAAGCAAGACCATTTTATGCTCTTAGAGGTCTTAGACCCTGCAAGCAAAGCCCGTCAGCAGATTACGGTAAAGCCTATCTCACAAGGTGAAGAAAATCGTTTGCTTTATAAGAGATGGGTTCGTCAAAGCCAACATTTAGTGGATAGCCTCAGCAAAGGGCAATTAGGTTATGTACACATCTCTGGTATGGGTGATGGCCCTTACAGAGACACCTATGAAGAAGTAATGGGTAAATACCACGACCGCAAAGGAATGATTATAGATACTCGCTTCAATGGTGGTGGAGATTTAGTAGCTGACCTTGCTATGTTCTTAACAGGAGAAAAATTCTTAGAATATGCCATAGAAAGCCGCCCCGTAGGTTATGAACCAACTTTTCGCTGGACGAAGCCTTCTGTAGCCATGGTCAATGAATCTAACTACAGTGATGGACATTGCTTTGCCTGTGGCTATCAAGACTTAGGCATCGGCAAGATGATAGGAATGCCTGTCCCTGGCACATGTAGCTTTGCAGGTTGGGAAGGTCTCCAAGATGGAGCTACTCGATGGGGTTCTGTGCCTGTCAGTGCCAAAA
>JBBRUH010000203.1:0-9527 GCA_038248005.1 Cytophagales bacterium
AGCTTATCCAAGTATGATTGCACTTCAGCAAAATGACTTAGCAGGGTATTGCCTTGCAATGAGCCGAGAATTTGAAGTGGATTTCCCGATACTTGAGCCTATGTTTTCAATGATGGAAGAGAAAAAATACAAAGGTAAAGTCATCACAGACTATCATTACTTTCATTGTGGGCAAATCTGTGTCTCAGAAAAATACCGTGCTCAGGGTGTTTTTGATGCTTTGTATCTGGCTTTTCAAAAAGAATATGCTCCTAAGTTTGAGTTATTGGTTACTTATGTTTCTCGTAAAAATCCTCGCTCTATCAAAGCACACCTGAGAGTAGGGTTTGAGATTGCACACGAAGAAATAAAAGAAGATGGAGCAGGTTGGTTATTGGTCGCTTGGGATTTTGCTAAGTAAGTAAGTGGCGGGTTATAAGTTATTGATTATTGGGTTATTAAGTTATTGATAATGAGCGTTTTGGTTAAAATAAATGTCTATTTTATTTTAAAACCATTACTAAGTAAGAGAAAACTCGGGATTAAATAAGTTATTGTAAGCATCTCTATATATAATCATTTATTTTATAGAAAAATATCTATATGGTTAATACCGTTGACAAGGGCTTATTTTCCTCGAAAACAGACCATTGTCAAAGTGAAAGTATTTATTTGGATAAGAAATCGAGTACCATAAAAAAGGATGCCAGAGGCATCTCACGTTTATAGAAAGACAATTAAAATAGCTAGTGCGACCCCTATGAGGGTCGTAAAACACACTCTTATTATTTTCTATAAATGTTATATTCCTACGGAATAAAAATACAAGTTTAAAAATAGTCTAAATAGAGAGTGTAGTTTAGCTTTATCAAAAGGCTAATCCTAAGTTTATATTAAGTAAGTGATAGGTTAGGAGTTTATGATGATTTTGTAACAAGCTTTTTTAAAAAAAACTAAATTAGATAGTTATTTTGAAAGCATTATTAAGAAAGTAAGTGGTTATTTCTTAAAACTAGACCCCTATAAAAAAGACAAAGGAGGAGTAAACGGGGATGTTTACCTAGCCTCCTTTATCCTTCAACCAGCTATGGATTGTAATATTAGTCAATTTTTTTGAAATATGTAAATTATTTTCAATATGTTTTTTAGACTGTAATTCTAAAACCCATCACTAAAATATCATCAATCTGGTGCATACCTGCCATCCAGTCAAGTAATTCTTTTTCAAGTCTGCGTTTTTGCTGTTCTAGAGGAAGTTTATAGATTTCTAAGAGAAGGTCTCTAAATCGCCCTACCATGAACTTTTTGCGTTCTTTGCCTCCAAACTGATCCGCATATCCATCCGAAAACATATAAAAAGTAGTATCCTCCTCTAAGGGAATGATGTGATTTGTAAAGTTGTAATCATCTTGAAATAAATAGCCTCCTATAGGTACTTTATCTCCTTTGATGATGTGCATTTTATCTTTTTGGATATAAATCAGGGTGTTCTTTGCCCCTGAGAACTCAAGGCGAGGGCGACCAAAAAGTTCTTGAAGCTCAGGTGGTACAAGGTGAAGCGTACAAATCCCAATATCCATGCCATCCTCGTTGCCATTTTCTTTTTGCTTGAGTGTGTTTCGCATTTCCATCTGTAGCTGATTCAGAATCTTATGAGGTTCTGTGATGCCCTTGAAGATGACTATTTTATTTAAGAGTTCATTGCCTATCATACTCAAAAATGCTCCAGGTACGCCATGCCCAGTACAATCTACAGCCCCTATCACCGAGCGATGACTTTTAGCATTAAACCAATAAAAATCACCACTTACTATATCTCTCGGTCTAAAAAGCACAAAAGACTCAGGGATTACAGACTTAAAAACTTCTAATTTGGGAAGCATTGCCTGCTGAATCTGACGTGCATACATAATGCTTTCGAGCGTATCTCGGGTTTTTCGAGCCACTATATTATTCATCACCGTCTCAGGCTCTCGATAGCCTACATCGGAGGAATTTTCGGATGATACCAAATCTGCTGCCCTTAGTTGTGCATCATTGAGATATAATAATTCATCCTTAAAACGAAGATCATCTTTAACCTGCCCCATAGTCTGACTGAGGTTATATATTTCTTCTTCTTGCAGAGTAAATCGTTTATGAAGTTCTGATTTGTGAGCAAGCTGTTGAGTGATGATTTTTCTCATTCTGGTAATCTGCAAGCGATGCTGCACAATAATTAAAATCAAAGCAATACTTATCCCAACCAAGACTACAATTAATGCAAAAATATCAAATCCTCCAAAAGCCGAAGGTTTAAGTTTTTGCTGTGCTAAGAGTGTATGATGATTTAGCAATAATGATAATAAGAATATAAAAATGAGTATAATTTTTTTCATCATTTTTGAAGAATGTTATTTAGTAATTTTTCTAGATGGCTTTTGAATGCTTTAAATTAAGCAATAATTAATGAATTTTTATATATAATTCTTTATTCCATATATAACTAAGTAAAAAGGAAAAAATAAACTGCTCAGCAAATGACTTTTGTACTTCATATACGCAGGATATAGACCTTTTTGGATTATTTTATTTTTGTAACTTTACTAAGTAGGTTTTTTGGTAAAAAACCACTATTTATCTTATGTTTTATTATCTAAGCAAGATTTACACCTTAGTTTAACAAATAATAGAAACTACTGTTCTTCTTTTCTTTTACAGAATTTACAAGTCTATCATTTTACTAGAAAGTCATTTTTTACGTAAAAAATAGAAAGCAAACATACTCCTTAAAAATTCTGATAGAAAATGAGAAAATAACCTTTAGTAACAATAACATATAACAGTAACATAAGTAGATGGTCAAAATTAGTTTGTACTTTAATATTGTTATAAAAATATGATTATCAATACCTCACCAAAATAACTCATTATCTATAATTTATCACTTACAACAGTATCATATTTTAGCGTCCTCACTCATCTCTTACTTAGGGTTTAATAGCAGACACAAATCTATCTTTGCCTTGCATATCTTTGTGGATGCGGACCTTTTCAAATGAATATTTTTGCAATAGCTGAGTCATTTCATTGCCAAATAACTCATTGATTTCTAGATAGATACTACCTTGATGGCTGAGTTTTTTTTGTGCAAAAGCAATAATGGCTTCATAAAAAATAAGCGGCTCATCATCAGGCACAAACAAAGCCAATGAAGGCTCATGCTCTAATACATTGGCTTGCATCTTGACTTTTTCTGCTTCGGTTACATAAGGAGGATTGCTCACTATCATAGAGAACTCAGGGAAATCACTTGGGTTTAGTTGTAGAATATCTGCTTTCTGAAAGTGGACATTTACTTGATTTTGTAGAGCATTGTGCTTTGCAAGGGCAAGAGCCTCTTCTGAGATATCTAAAGCCCAGACCTCTGATGTGGGGAAATAGTAAGCAAGACTGACTGCCATACAGCCACTTCCTGTACCGAAATCTAAGATTTTTTGAGGGGGAGTCTGTTGGTGTTTTTTAAGAATAAAATCTATGATTTCCTCTGTTTCAGGGCGAGGGATAAGCACAGCAGGGCTGACTTTAAAGGCTAAGTCCTGAAAATAAACCTCTCCTATAATGTACTGAATGGGTTCGGAGTGGAGCAAGCGAGTAAGCATATCTTCTAAAATCTGTAATTGATTCTCTTTAATACTTGCCTGTGAAGACACAGGCAAGGGCGTATGAATGCTTGCCTGTGTCTGCACTGGCAAGAGCATCACAGGTTTATCCATCAAAATATCAATCTTAGATAATTTAAAAACATGGTGAAGCACCTGAAAAGCATTTGCCTTTGCTTCATTTTCTGATAGTTGTGGTACTTCATACAAGACTTCTTCGATGGCTTTTTGAAGTTTTCTGCTTGAAACAACTTCTTGATTTTTAAAAAAATCGAGTATTTTTTGGATGCTCATTTTTCTTTCTGTTGTTTTATGTCTTAGTGTACTGTTTTGGTTAAATAGTCGGATAAGACCTTGATGGATTTTGGTGTGACACCAAAATCTTCGCAGGTGGGACACCTTGCGAAGTGGTATATTTTCCGACAAAATCACCAAAATGTAACACCAGAAGCAATAATTAAATAAGAGATTAGTTATAAATTATTAATTATTGAGTTATTACGTTATTGATAGTGAGTATTTTGGTCAAAATAAATGTCATTTTATTTTTAAATCATTACTTAAGGATTAATAACTCTTAACAACTGTATAAAATAGTCTGAAAGGCTTGAACATCAAAACTTGGGACATCGCTCTAAGCTACTTCAACTGACTACACTATATATTCTGCCTAATTAAATTATTTACTTTCAGTGGTTTAAAAAATAGTAAGGAGAAATAATTAAATAAAGTAATAATTTATTTTATACAAAACAATCATTATCAGATAATTACAAATTCATAACTCATAATTTATAATTCATCTCTTACTAGGCAATAACTCATTACTTCGCCTATTCCTTTTTTTTAAACTAAACGCTTCCTTTTGAGTAAGGTCTTCGTCCAGCAATATATTTCTCAAAATACATTCTTAACCCTCAAAATAAAAACGGAAGCTTAAAATTACTTTTCCTAAAAAGAATTTTATCATTAAATTGCAGATTAATCACAAAAGAAAAAGGACTCTTGGTAAATAAATTGACAGTCCTTGCAAAAATGTTTGATAAAAATGAAAAAAGCCCTTTATTTTGAAGAAAAAAACAAGTAATGATTGCTTATATTGAAGGAAAATTAGTACAAAGGGAAACCACTTTTGTAATCGTGGAGGCAGGTGGAATAGGTTATTATATCAAAGTATCTTTGAATACCTCTTCGGCACTAGCTGGTAAGACTACTTGTAGAATCCAGACACATTTACAGATTAGAGAAGACGCACATACTTTGTATGGGTTTATGGATTATGAAGAAAAACGGGTTTTTTTAGAACTCATCAATGTATCAGGCATAGGAGCTAATACTGCCATGATTATGCTTTCTTCATTGAGTACTCGTGAAATCATAGAAGCCATTGTGCAGGAAGATGTATCTATTATCCAAAGTGTAAAAGGAATTGGTAAAAAAACAGCCGAAAGACTTATTTTAGAGCTAAAAGATAAAATCAAAAAGACGTATGAAGAACTTGCCCTTACTTTCCCTGAAATGAGCAGCGAAGGAATAGATTTTCAGAAAGTAAAATCCGAAGCCTTAGAAGCTTTGGTAGCATTGGGAATTCCTAAAGTAATGGCAGAAAAAAATGTCAGTGCAATTATAAAAAAACAAGGAACATCTCTTACCTTAGAAGAACTTATCAAACTTGCTTTAAAAGCGTAAACCACTTAACCCCCTATAGCCTATTGATCGAAGTTCTACCTCAGTTTATTTACACGTTAGGAAATTAAAACTTTAGAAATACCTTGCTAAATTTAAAACACACAATCTCTGTGAGTGCTTCTGCTCTATTGCTTTTTTTCTTTGCGGGGCAACTAGAGCAAGATAAACACGACCGAGTAAGCAAACGTTTTGCACAGTTTTCTTCACCTGAGATTTTATCCAAATCTTCTCAAGGCATAGATTCTATTATCAAAGCCAACCTTCAGGTTCAACAAATAGAAATAGAATCACAGATGCCTTTAGACACACCTTATGTGCCTACTCGCTTTCCATATTACCGTCCTAAGGATAGGTTTACAGATTTTTTCTCATCGGGTATGCCCAATCAGCCTCTGTTTTATTCAAATCCTAGTTTTATAGATACAGATATTCAACTAAGGTATGATAGCACACAGAATTATTACTCGGTGCAAGAGAAATTTGGAGATTTACCCTTTAAACCACCTACGTTACTTAAAGAAAGTGATTTTAATAATATCATGCAGAAACAAATGATGCTCAACAACTGGAAAGAGTTTTCAGGTGTCGGAGATAGTGAGTCTGCTACTTCTTCGGGTATTAATGGAATTCCTAAAATCCCTGTTGATAATAAACTATTTGACCGTGTGTTTGGGGGAGATTTTGTAGAATTTAAGCCTACAGGCTTTGTAAACTTAGATTTTTCAGTCCAAAGGCAAAAAGTAGCCAATCCTACGCTTCCTATTCGTCAGCAACGCAATACCAACTTCTTATTTGACCCTCACGCCAATGTAAACCTTATCGGTAAAGTAGGTGAAAAGCTTGAAATAGGAGGTGCTTTTGATACCAAAGCCAGTTTTCAGTTTGAGAATAATTTTAAGCTAGAATACAAAGGTTTTGAAGAAGATATTATCCAAAAAATAGAGTTTGGTAATGTAAGTTTTCCACTAAGTACTTCGCTCATTCAAGGAAACCAAAACCTTTTTGGAGTAGCTACTGAGCTTCGGTTTGGTAAACTAAGAGTAAAATCTGTATTCTCAAATCAGCGGGCTCGTGCCGAACAAATCCAACTACAAGGCGGAGCACAAAGACGTACCTTTGAAATTGCCTCTGGTGATTATGAAGACAATAGGCACTTTTTCTTAGCGCATTTCTTTCGTAATAATTATGAACGTTGGATGAGTACCTTGCCTTCACCTCTTTCTGGCGTACAGATTACTCGTCTTGAGGTCTATGTAACCAACCGAGTCAATAATACCTCTGACCTCCGCAATATAGTAGCTTTCAAAGATTTGGGAGAGACTGAGGCATCTCGTATCAATCCCAACCTTACGCCTGACCCTGGCAATGCAGCCCCTAGAAATGCAGCCAACAACCTTTTTTCGCTTACCTCAGATATTAGAAATGCAGATAATGCAGTCGTAGATTTGCAAGCATTAGGCCTAGGCTTAGAGAATGGAGATGATTTTACGGTCTTGCGTGCTGCTCGTAAGCTAGACAGCAGAGAATATACTTATAACTCTGCCTTAGGTACACTTTCGCTTTTGACTCCCTTGAGAAATGATGAAGTATTGTCAGTAGCCTATGAATATACCCTTAATGGAGCTAACTTTCGGGTAGGCGAACTTACGGATGACTATGCCAACCGCGATGCCAATGAAGTAATTATACTTAAAATGCTCCGTCCCAATGAAGTTCGTATCAATCTATCTACCTGGGATTTGATGATGAAAAATGTCTATTCATTGGGGGCAAATCAAATCACTCCTCAAAACTTTCTATTAAGGGTGATTTATAGAGATGACCTTACAGGAATAGATAACCCTAGTTTGCAAGAGGGAGCAAGCACAAGAGGAGTGCCTCTTTTACAGCTCTTAGGCTTAGACAATCTTAACCCTCAAAATGACCCTCAACGGGATGGCAACTTTGACTATGTGGAAGGGGTAACTATAGACTCCCGAAATGGTAGAGTTTATTTTCCAGTACTTGAGCCTTTTGGATCACATCTAGAGAGGCAATTTGACCCCGTTACGGAAACAGGATTGATCAATAAATATGTCTTTGATGCCTTGTATATTTCTACTAAAGCAGATGCACTACAAGCAGCTGATAAAAATAAATTCTTTTTAGTGGGTAGCTATGAGGCTTCTGCCTCTACAGATGTAGTCTTGCCAGGTATTAATATCGCAGAAGGGTCTGTCGTCGTCAAGGCAGGGAATATCCCTCTTACAGAAGGCGACCAATATACTGTAGATTATGTAACAGGGCGAGTAACCATTACTGACCAATCTGTCTTAAACTCAGGCAAAGACATCACCATTGACTACGAAAAAGCAGATTTATTTAACTTTATCACTAGACGTGTCTTGGGCACTCGCTTTGAGTATGAGTTTAATCCTAATTTCATTGTTGGTTCTACCATTATGAGTTTAAGAGAACGTCCTGTGATTACGAGGGTAAACATAGGAGATGATCCTATTAATAATACCATTTTAGGAGCAGATGTGAGTTATAAATCCAAATCACGCTTTCTGACCAGAGCCGTAGATTTTTTACCACTTATTCAGACCAAAGAAGAATCTAGTATTGATTTTTATGGTGAATATGCACAGCTTTTCCCTGGAGCATCTCCATTGAGTGGGCAAGTTTCTTATATTGATGATTTTGAAGGTACTCGAACGGCATTTAACTTTATTCGTGCACCACAAGCCAACTGGAAGCTAGGGGCTACTCCTCAGCTATTTCCAGAAGCAAGTTCAAGAGAGCTAGAATATGCTTATAGAAGAGCAAAAATGGCTTGGTACAATGTAGATAACCTTTTTTATAGAGATGGAGGAAATCTTCGTCCACCCAATCTTGATGTAAATAATCACTATGTACGCTCAGTATCTCCTCAAGAGATTTTTCCGAATAGACAAAGACAACAAATTCAAGCCAATGAACTTATCTTTGATTTAGCTTATTACCCTTCCGAGAGAGGACCTTATAATTATAACCCAACTATCAATGCACAAGGGCGACTTCAAAACCCTAGTCAGAATTATGGAGCGATTACTAGAGCCATTACCTCTGATATTGACTTTGACAATGCCAATGTCGAGTACCTTGAATTCTGGAT
The DNA here is from genome assembly GCA_038248005.1 of Cytophagales bacterium. Taxonomy (GTDB): domain Bacteria; phylum Bacteroidota; class Bacteroidia; order Cytophagales; family Microscillaceae; genus JAABSX01. Next base: position 8,446 of record JBBRUH010000203.1, read on the forward strand.
GCTAGACCCTTTTTTACCAGGTGAAAATGGAGTGGTAGATGATGGAAGCCCCAATGCCTCTAACAATACTACAGGGGGCGATTTGTACATCAATCTCGGTAATATCTCCGAAGACGTGATGCCTGATGGAAGACACGCATTTGAGCAAGGCTTGCCTATAGATGGTAATGACCAAAATGTAACTGAGAATATCTGGGGGCGTGTTACCAATCAGCAATACATTACCAATGCTTTTGATAATGACCAAAATGCTCGTGAAAACCAAGATTTAGGTTTGGATGGGCTAAGAAGTACACAAGAGTTAGCCAAGCCCGAATACCAAGCCTTCGTCAATGCAGTCAATGCTTTGGTAGCTGATCCTTTTGAAAGACAAAGAATCTTGAATGACATTTCGGCAGATGATTTTACTTATTATCTCGGGAATGAGTTTGATGCAAACAACAGCCCTGTTTTAGAGCGATACAAACAGTTTAATGGCTTAGAAGATAACTCACCTGTGGGCAATACTACTGGAGGTGCTACTCCTTCTTCTACCAACTCACCAGATAATGAAGACCTAAACATAGACAATACAGTCAGTAGCGTAGAATCCTATTATCAATATAAAATTAATCTCAGACCAGGTCAGTTGCAAGTAGGGCAGAACTACATCATTGATGAAATACGCACCAACAATAATCAGACAGGTGAAGAAGTCTCTTGGTACTTATTCCGTGTGCCTGTGCGTGAATTTGACGATAGAGTAGGCAATATAGATGGCTTTAAATCTATCAGATTTTTAAGAATGTTTCTGACTAGTTTTCAGCAGCCAGTAGTACTAAGATTTGCACAGTATCAATTAGTAGCCAATCAATGGAGACGTTATCTGGGAGATTTGAATGACCGTACTTTTGGGCTTCCTAGTGAACCTTATGACCCTGATTTTAATGTTTCTACTGTTAATATTGAAGAAAATGGAGCATTCGTTTCAGGAATCACCCCTTATGTATTGCCTCCTGGGGTTATCAGAGACCAAGATGTTACCAATATTAATAACAGACAAAACAATGAGCAGTCTATCCGACTAAGTGTAACAGGGCTAA
>JBBRUH010000204.1:0-9517 GCA_038248005.1 Cytophagales bacterium
AGGTTTTTAGGTTCAATCATTGAATGTAGTCCGTACGGGAATCGAACCCGTGTTACCAGGATGAAAACCTGGCGTCCTAACCCCTAGACGAACGGACCGTCTTTTCTGAGCAAAAATTCACTTTCTTTCTAAAAATAATAGTAGTCCGTACGGGAATCGAACCCGTGTTACCAGGATGAAAACCTGGCGTCCTAACCCCTAGACGAACGGACCGTCTTATTTTGCTCAGAATTGGAATGCAAAAATACAGATTTATTTTAAAAATCCAAAGTAAATAAAAAAAACTTTTCATTTTTTTTATCCTTCTTCAAATTTAGTGATAAAAGCATCTTTAAAGCCTAGATTCACTATTTTTTTCAGGAGGGCTTTTGCTCTTTGAAAGTCATATTCTCTTCCTATGAGGTATTTATACTTATAAGAAATTGCTTCTCGATTGATATATTCAATTACGGTTTCATCTAAGTTAGAAAAAGAAGCCTTTTCTAAATCAACAGGTTGCTGTGATGCCATAATTTGTACTTTATAAAAACTAGATCTATTTTCGGTAGGAATAGTAGATTGAACAAATGAACGAAAAGCCCTAAATATAGCAGAAGAAATCAATGCTTGTCCATAGCCAGAGTTTAAATAGGCTTCTTCTTGTGCATTGGTCAGGTAGCCTATTTCTACCAATACACTAGGCATATTGGTATATTGGGTAACATAAAGATTTTGTCCACGCTGGGCAGCATCTATCACTCCCCTACTCTTTCGGGCAGCTTTTTCTCTGAACTCTTCTTCTATGAGCAATGCCAAACGTTTGCTGGCAGCTTGCTGATGATGATAAATATGTGTTTCCGTGCCAGAAATAGAAGATTTAGGGCTTGAATTGCTGTGAATACTAATAAAGAAATCAGCTTGATTTTCATTGGCAAAATCTGCTCTATCTTGTAAAGATACATACTCATCTGTGGTACGTGAATAAAGCACTTTAATGTTAGGGAGGCTTTCTTTGATATATGCTCCTAGTTTGAGTGAAACTGCTAGATTTATATCTTTTTCGTGCATCATCTTATTAGAACTCCCTGGCTTTCCTGGGTCTCTTCCTCCATGCCCTGGGTCTATCACAAGTGTATAAGTCGTATTTTGAGCCTGAATTGGGCTATTTATCAATGTGAATACACCAATAAAAATCAATAAAACACGATAGTAGGGGAGTAATTCTGTTTGCACAAATAAAATATTTTAAATTGAACACTATCAATAATAAATCCTGACGTTTAACGCAAAAATATAACAATAAGTCTAATACCTAATAAAGTATTGTGTTATAAAATGATTTTTTGACTTAAGTAAATACTCAAAATTAGTTTGCACTTTAATACTCCATAAAAACTGGTTATCAGTGTTTTAGTAAGATAACTCATCACGCATTATTTGTAACTTATTAGAGCTGTTACATACGGACTACCAACACTTTAGCTTTTTTATAACCACATAGACACATAGGAAACATAGGAAATTGCTTACGAAAAGCTTTTATATTAGCTTATCATTCCAAGATTCCCAAATGAAAAATTGACGTAAATCATTGAAAATCAAGAAGTAACAACTCTATTGGTTATCCAAACATAATTACTAGTGTTCATCTCTATTTGTTTTATTTCATAGATGCATTACCAAAATCTTAACCTCTAAAATATATCATCAAACAGAATATACAAAATCTAACACAACAAGACTTTCACCCGAAATAAATAACTTTACTATGTGAACTAGAAATATATGTGTTCCTCAATCGATTGCAAAAAAATACTATTGATTCTTTTTTAAATAATATTTGCTAGGTTTATTATTTACACTTATTTTCGGAGAAAAATAAGATTCTTACAAAATGAAACCCCAAAATAGAGTAATCATAGAGGCTATCACACCCCAAATTAATGAAGGACGATATGCCATCAAAAGAGTAGTCGGTGAGACCGTCAATGTAGAAGCTGATATCTATGCAGATGGCCATGATGTATTGCAGGCTTATCTATGTGTAAAACATGAATCACAGAGAATCTGGAAAAATATCTTGATGGAAGACTTAGGCAATGACCGCTGGCAGGCTAGTTTTAAAGTAGAAAAACAAGGAAATTATGAATATACTGTTCAAGGCTGGATAGATCATCCTCTCAACTGGCAACACAACATAGAACGAAAAATCAAAGACAATCAACATGTCAATATAGAACTTTTGGATGGTATTCAATATCTAAATCACCTTTTAGAACATTCTAACCAATCTGAAAGCCAAGAAATCAAGACTTGGGTGAAGCTTTTTAAAGAAGAAGATTCGTATCAAACTGCCCTAGAAATTGCCCAAAGTGAAGAACTTCACGCACTCTTTATCAAATATCCTTTACAAAAATTTGTAACGGAATACGAGCAAAAATTTAAGGTAGAGGTAGATAGGCACAAAGCCATTTTTAGTACTTGGTATGAGTTTTTTCCTCGTTCGGCATCACAGACAGTAGGCAAACACGGTACTTTTAAAGATTGTGAGAAGCTTATTCCTCGTGTGGCTGATTTGGGTTTTGATACTTTATATTTTCCTCCTATTCACCCGATTGGTATTGATTTTAGAAAAGGAAAAAACAACACCCTCACTCCTACTACCGAAGATGTAGGCTCACCTTGGGCTATTGGTAATACAGAAGGAGGACACAAAGATATTCACCCTGAACTAGGTACTTTGGCTGATTTTAAAAGCCTTGTCAAAACTGCTCAAAAATACGGAATTGAAATAGCCTTAGATTATGCTTTGCAATGTTCTCCCAATCACCCTTATGTCAAAGAACATCCAGAGTGGTTTACGTGGCGACCCGATGGCTCAGTGCAATATGCAGAAAATCCTCCTAAAAAATACCAAGATATTCTCCCTATTAACTTTGAAACTAAAGCTTGGAAAAGCCTTTGGGAAGAGTTAAAAAGTATTCTTGTCTATTGGGCTGAGTTAGGCATTAAGGTTTTTAGGGTGGATAATCCACATACCAAGTCATTTTTGTTTTGGGAATGGGTCATTGCAGAGGTCAAGAAAAAATATCCTGACACTATCTTCTTGGCAGAGGCTTTCACTCGCCCCAAAGTAATGCATCAGCTTGCCAAAGCAGGTTTTACGCAATCTTATACCTATTATACTTGGCGAAACTCTAAGCAGGAACTCATAGAATATATGATTGAAATCAGTCAAGGAGAAGGAAAAGAATATTTTAGACCTAATTTTTGGCCCAATACACCTGATATTAACCCGTACAACCTTCAAGATGGCAATGAAAATCTATTTTTAACTCGATATTTTATGGCGGCAACTCTTAGTTCTAGTTATGGACTATATGGGCCTGTGTATGAATATATAGTGCATCAGCCTTATCCTGGCAAAGAAGAATACCTAGACTCTGAAAAGTATGAGATAAAACACTGGGACTGGACTCAAGAAAGTAAACTTACGCGCATTATTCGTCAAGTCAATCAATGGAGACGTGAAAATACTGCCTTGCAGTTTACCAACAACATCAAAATCTGTGAAATAGGCAATGATGCACTTTTGGCATATTATAAGGAATCAGAAGACCGTAGCAATCGTGTGCTAATGATTGTAAACCTAGACCCTCACAAGACGCAAAATGGCATGGTACGCTTGCCTTATGAACAAATGGGTATTCAGCCTCAGACACCACTAGTAATGCATGACCTCATCAGTGATAGAAGCTATACTTGGAATCAAGAATGGAATTATATAGAATTAAGCCCCTATCAATATCCTTATCATTTATTTGTCATCAAAGACCAGCAGATTGATTTGGCGAGGGGTTGATTTAATGAGAGATAAGGGAATGAAGGATATTTTTCCTGCCATTTCTGCTATGAATCCGAAGGTAAGTTGCCTGTGAAGACACAGGCAACGGCATAGGCAAGTTAGTTTAGTCGCCTGTGAAGACACAGGCAACGGCGTAAGAGATGAAAGAATGAGACTAAAATATGAAACTGACAGTGCTAAAAATAAAAACACATGAAGACAAAAGAAAATGTATTTACCTCAAAAAAAAGCTGGAAACAAGTCTTTGAGGATGAAGAATGGAAAATGACCTTGCTCAATGATATTTTGCCTTCTTATCTTAAAAAATGCCGTTGGTTTGGAGGAAAAGCAAAAAAAATCAAACAATTGCTTGTACAAAATTTGCTTGTTTTTCCTGTGGGAGATACACAAACTTATTTTTTAATTTTAGAGGCTGTCTATGTAGGAGCGTATTCAGAAAATTATTTTTTACCTCTTTTTTTAATCTCCGAAAGCGAGGAAATTGATAAAAAAGCCTTGATTACTTCTACCGAAATAGGAGGTTTTCAAGGAAACTTGGTGGATGCACTCTATGTAGAATCTTGCCGTAAGGCTTTATTTGAGCATATTATTCAGCAAAAAAAGGTTTATGTCAGTGATGGCACTTTGGTTTTTGAGCGTGGGTCAGTGGTAAACAAAGCCTCTAGAGAAGAGCCTATTACTTCCATCTTGCTCAAAGCAGATCAAAGCAATACATCGGTGATTTATAATGATCGTTTTTTCTTGAAAATTTATCGTAATCTTTTCCGTGAAAATAACCCCGATTATGAAATCACTAAATTCTTAACTGAGGAAGCTGATTTTGCCAATTCCCCTCGCTATGCAGGAAGCATTACCTGGACGAGACCTGAGATTCCGAATATATCCATCGGGCTAATGCAAGAGAAAGTAGCCAATGAAGGAGATGCTTGGGTATATTTTAAGGCTAAAGTGGGTGATTTTTTTAGTAAAATAGTAGAAAAACCTAGCATTACTAAATCACTTCAAAAAGTAGCTCTTTACAAACCGCTGGATATTAGAGATTTAGAGCCTGAGCTGGTGGACTTGATAGGATATGAATCACTCAAAAGCGTCAAAATGCTTGCCCAAAGAACTGCAGAAATGCACATTGCAATTTCTTCTCATCGTAGCAATTATACTTTTCTCCCCATTACTTTTAATGAGGATTATGTGGTCTGGCTCAAAAATCGTCTTATTTATCAGTTTGACCGCCGCTTAGATTTGATAGAAAAAACCATTGATGCTCTTGATGGATTGTCTCGTGAATATGCCGAAACCTTTCTAGAACGGAAAGAAGATATTATCAATACTATTTTGAGCTTTGATGAATCTAAGCTTATCAGCAAACGAATTCGCATTCATGGTGATTATCATCTAGGGCAAGTCTTAAAACAAGGAGATGATTTTATTATTCTTGATTTTGAGGGAGAGCCAGAAAGCACTATCAGAGACAGAAAAGTAAAACAACCTCCTATCAAAGATGTCGCAGGGATGATTCGCTCTTTTCATTATGCTATTTATGCCAATATCTTTGAGATAGAAAAAGAACATCCTAAGTTAAGAAATGAGCTTTTCGAAGCAGGAAGCGTGTATTATCGTGCAACTGTAGCCGTTTTTCTGAATACTTATTTAAACATAGCCATGAAAAATAACCTCAGCATAGGCTATGCCGAAGAAGTTAATTACCTCTTACGCTATCATTTACTAGAAAAAGCCATTTATGAGTTAGGCTATGAACTTAACTCTCGCCCTGATTGGGCGATTATCCCTCTGAGAGGAATTATGAACTTACTTGAGAATTAATCACGAATTAAACATTAACTTACAAGCAGACAGAGTTATGAGCGAGGAGTTATAAATGATGAGTGAGATATTAGATTCTTCGCAGGCTCAAAAAGACATTTTTTTAAATAAAATAAATAAAATCCAAACCCCTCGGTGTGTGTCTTTACGCACCAAAATAAAAATAAACACTAAAACTTTACTAATAAAAAACATGGAAACACAAGAGAGAGTCCTCCCCTATTCATTATTCACTGATTTTGATATACATCTTTTTCGATCTGGAAAACACTTCAAACTATATGAAAAACTAGGTTCGCACCTAGTTACAAGCGAAGGTGTAGAAGGAACTTACTTTGCCGTATGGGCTCCGAATGCCAATAAAGTAGCCGTAGTAGGTGATTTTAATGGTTGGGATGATACTCAACATCCGCTTTTTGTTCGCTGGGATGGCTCAGGAATCTGGGAAGGCTTTATCCCTAGTATCGGTAAAGGCACTGTCTATAAATATAAAATTCACTCTACTAATAATGGACAAGTCCTCGAAAAAGGAGATCCATTTGCTCTGTTCTGGGAGATTCCGCCAAAAACGGCCTCTATAGTCTGGGACAATGACTACAAGTGGAAAGACAAGAAGTGGATGGATAAAAGGGCTCAATACAACTCACTCAACAGTCCTTTTTCGGTCTATGAGGTACATCTAGGTTCTTGGAAACGAAATGCAGAAGATAATTATCGCTCTCTGAGCTATGCAGAACTTGCCGATGATTTGGTGGATTATGTGAGCGAAATGGGCTTTACACACGTAGAGTTTTTACCCGTGATGGAGCATCCTTTCTTTGGCTCTTGGGGTTATCAAGTAACGGGTTATTTTGCCCCCTCTTCTCGCTACGGCACGCCCCAAGATTTTATGGCATTGATTGACCGTTTTCACCAAAAAAATATCAGTGTAATCTTAGACTGGGTACCTTCTCATTTTCCTGATGATGCTCACGGTTTGATTAATTTTGATGGAACATCACTCTATGAGCATGCAGATCCACGCAAAGGCTATCACCCCGATTGGAGCAGTTATATCTTTAATTATGACCGCAATGAAGTCCGTGCCTTTTTGATTAGCAATGGATTGTACTGGCTTGATTTATTCCATGCAGATGGGCTTAGGGTAGATGCTGTAGCCTCTATGCTTTACCTAGATTACTCCAGAAAAGCAGGAGAATGGATTCCGAATATCTATGGAGGGCGTGAAAACCTAGAAGCCATTACTCTCTTACAAGAACTAAATACAGCGGCTTATGAAGGTTTCCCAGGCATACAGACCATTGCCGAAGAGTCCACAGCTTGGCCAGGAGTTTCTCGCCCTACTTACACAGGTGGCTTAGGCTTTGGCATGAAATGGATGATGGGTTGGATGCACGATACCTTAGATTATTTTAGCAAAGACCCCATATACAGGCAGTACCACCAAAATGAAATTACATTTAGCCTTGCCTATGCTTTCACTGAGAATTTTATGCTTCCACTTTCTCATGATGAGGTAGTGCATGGCAAAGGAGCTTTGATTGAGCGTATGCCAGGTGATGACTGGCAAAAATTTGCTAACCTTCGTCTTTTGTATGGCTTTATGTACACACACCCTGGAACTAAATTACTCTTTATGGGAGGGGAAATAGGACAGACTTCAGAATGGAAGCATGACAATAGTCTTGACTGGCGTTTGCTTGATTTTGAGCCACACCAAGGCGTACAGAATTTGTTCAAAGACCTCAACAAAGTCTATAAAAAAGAAATTGCCTTGCATCAGCAATCTTTTGATGCAGCAGGCTTTGAATGGATTGATTTGAGCGATGCCCAGAACTCAGTCTTGGTTTATATCCGCAAGGGTAAATCTCCCGAAGACCGTATATTGGTGATTGCTAATTTTACGCCTAATATCCACGAAGAGTACCGTGTAGGCGTTTTTGAGGCACAAGAGTTTAAAGAAATCTTCAACAGTGATGATACAAAATACTGGGGAAGTGGTATAAAAAATAGTGGTAAAATCAAAACTGAAGAAATTCCTTCACACGGTCGTAATTTTTCTATTGCCTTAAAATTACCTCCATTGGGTTTGATTATGCTTAAAGAAAAACAGTAATTTTGCACTAATAATGGTTTAAAAATAAAATGGACATTTATTTTGACCAAACCTCTCATTATCAATAACTTATAACTAATCTCTTGTTTAGGATTGAATGAATAAATGAATAAGATTTTTTTTATTTCCTAATTTTACGTGAGCCGTGTCTTCACGAACTACTACTGATTTCGGTTCGTGAAGACACGAACCGAGGGTTAGTTACTTAGTAGTTTTTCAAATAATAAATAATTTACATTGTCATTCCGTAGGAATCTGAAGTTGTATCAAAAAGCTACGCAGTAAAGCAGATTTATACGAAATAACATCAAATTCCGTGGGTTGTGTCTTCACGAACTACTATTGATTTCGATTCGTGAAGACACGAACCGAGGGGAAAGCTTATCCTTAATCCAGCTTCTCCATAATATCTAAACAGCCATTTAACATCAAAATTAAAAATCTTATCTGCCCTCTTTTACCCTTATTTTCTAATTCTACCAAAAATTCTTCTTGTGATTTAGGTAAAAAAGGTAAACTTGGAATTTTAGAAAAATGATTGAGATGGTTGGGTAAATTGCTAATTATACTAGAAAATTGTGAAGCTAACGCTTGTTTATGAGCATCAGTTATTTTTTTGTCAAGAATAGTTTTATTTAAACTTTCTATATATTTCAAAATCTCATTCTGATAAGCATCTTTGGGTTGATTTGATTTTAAATCATTCCATTTTCTTTCGTTCTCTTGCTTGGTAATTCCTATCTTCAACTCCTCATATTTATCTTCAAGTTCTTCAAAAATGTCATTGATAAAATCTGCAAATTGGCTGTCAATTTTATTTTCTTTTAGTAACAGACTTACCAGCATCTGTATTTCCGTTTTTAAAATCATTACTTTGACTTCCTCTACAGTTTCCAAAATGGCATATTTGTAGATAGGTGAAGGCTCAAGTGTTTTGATTGATTTCATTTGGATAAGATTACTAAATGAATTAATCAGATAATCAAAAGTATGGTTTCCTGAAAAGTTTTTCAATGAAAAAAATCGAGAAACATCTTTAATTTTATTTCTAAATTTTTTGAGTTCGATAAGTAGTTCTTTCTCTTCATTGATTACATCAGGTATTTCATTATCCGTCTTATCAAACTTTATTCTCAAATTTTCCATGAAATGGATAAAATCTCTTTTGTGAATTAAATACTCCTTTGGAAACAGGTCTTCATTTTGCAAGTAAATACATAATAAACTATTACTTATGACATTTAATGTTGTCAAAGACTCCTCAGTGTTTTTTCTCCTTATTCCATAAGAAGAGTTTGCTTTCTCTAAAATATCCATATTTGTTAGTTTATAAATTAACCCTAAACAATGCTTGAATCTAAAATTTGATTCTGTTAGTTTAGGGTTATTATTAAGAATTATAAGTAATAAACACTGGTCAACTGTAATGTCACTTACTATTTGACTGATGTTTTTCTGTGAAATTTTTCTATATTCTTTAATTGTTTGTTCAATTGTATAAAGAACAGTTCCTGTGGGATTATTGTTTTTCATTTTAAATGTTTGATGCAAACATAGTTGATATATCAACTATGTTTGCATTTTTATAATAAATTTTAATTTTAAAAGATGGTTGGTTTAAGTAGATTTTTCTGTGCGACCCGATGATCGCTAACTTCAGTTCGTCTTAAAACCTCCTAAATGCATCATTTTGTAGTACTTATAAGGTAAATATAGGCGAATTGGATTACAACAAT
>JBBRUH010000205.1:0-9490 GCA_038248005.1 Cytophagales bacterium
ACTTATAATTTAGGAGAAGATTCTGAAATTCTTAAAGGATACTGTTCTTTGATTTGTTCAAAAGTCTTTAACTGTTCTGGAGTAGCTCGTCTAGTGTCAAAATCAAGGTATTCTTGTAGTGAAATTCCCCAAGCTTCTGCCCTCAACTCATGAAAAGCAGCCTTTACTTCATCTAAAACCTGAATATACATATGATATTGTGTACCTCTATCTGTCTTGAGTGCTACCACTGCCTCTTGTGAGCTATCAGATAATAAGGGGTCTTGTCCTTGATTATTGATAAATTCTTTCAGAGTAGTACGAAGATTTTTGGTTATCTGACAATTTTTGTGGAATTTGAATAATTAAGGTTATTATAAAAATGTATCTGCCTGATAATAAGAAAGTTAAACATATTAAGGACACTAGTTTTATTGTTTACCACAAAAATTGTCATACAACCAGATTTTTGACAGGCATAGGTTCTCCTTCTACCAATAATTGATTTCGGCTATTCACCAAAATCATGCATACATTTCTGTCATTAATGGGGACATCTGGGCGACTATCATCAGATGGGGGAAGCAATACTCCCAAGCCTTTGTCTTGAGCAATCGTGGTCGTAACTAAGAAAAAAATCAACAGTAAAAAAGCAATGTCTGCCATTGAGCCTGCATTTACTTGAGTGTCTAGGTTTCTTTTAGATTTAAGCATATTTCTTTTATTTCAAATTAGATAATAATTAGAATAATCAAAATAACTAAATTTTTAGTTATTTACAACTAATAGCTTAGTTTTATTTTATTTGTACTTAATGGTAGAAGAGTTGGGAGGGTTTCAAAAAAAAGTTTATCTTGCCTAAAAAATTCGTTTAGATTGAAATTTAAGGCATTGTTAATAGCTTGTTAAAAGAATCATGTTCGGTTTATCAAAAATATGCAACATATTTTTGATATATCAAGTATATATACTTACTTAACCTTACATATACCAAATTATATTTGCGATGAGTGAATTGTTTCAAGCAGCTTTTATGACTGCTAATTTATTTTATACTGTTTTGTTAATCATTGTTTTTATCTATTGGCTGACAGTATTTATTGGGGTACTAGATTTAGGCTCATTTGATTTTGATGTAGATACCGATGTGGACGTAGATGTGGACATAGACGCAGATGTGGATGCAGATACAGACGTAGATGCTGAAGGAGGACTCAACCCTGCACTGGCATTCTTAGCTTTCTTTAATCTAGGCAAAGTGCCTTTTATGATTTTCTTAAGCTTTTTGGCTTTGTTTCTGTGGATTGGTGCTTTGCTAGGGAATCATTACTTAGGAGAAACGATTCCGATATTTGGGCTTGCGTGGGCTTTGCCTAATTTATTACTTAGTCTGTCTCTGACTAAGGCATGTACTGCCCCCTTGAAAACTCTTTTTGAAGATGAAGAAAACGAATTTAAGACGAACCAAGACATCATTGGAAAAATAGGCACAGCTACCTTGCTGATAGATGACGAGAGCATTAGCCAATTAAGTATCCCGAATCAGCATGGCTCGCCCTTGCTAGTGCGTGCTAAGGCATTAGAAGGAAAAGAAGTATTAAAGGGCTATCAGGCAATCGTAGTTCACCATGAAGAGGACGGAAATTATTTTCTAGTAGAGCCTTTTATTAGTTAATCATAGATTAAGTGTCTAGTGTTCCATTTTAGTAATTTTGTTGGGAAAGATACTACCTCGCAAGGTGTCACACCTGCGAAAACTTTGGTGTCACACCAAAATCTATCAAGGTCTTATCTAACTATTTAACCAAAATAGAACACGATTCGAATCCAAAGAACTAGAATTTTTATTACTCAGATTTATCATATTTTAAACAAATCTTTTTTCTATTGTAGGAAGAGAGGAAAACTAACTAAAACTCATTATGCCAACACAAATTTTAATTTTTGGTGCTATTACTATCCTAGTACTGATTCTAGGGATATTGATGCTATATGCAAGATGGTTTAAGAAGCCTATTCAAGGTCAAGCTTTTGTGATTACAACTCGCCAAGGGATTTTAGTAAAATTTAATGGTACGGTGGTCATTCCTATTTTACACCGCCTTGAGATTATGGATATTTCGCTCAAAAGCTTTACGCTTGAGCGTATGGGTAAAGAAGGGCTTATCTGTCAAGACAATATGAGGGCAGACATCAAAGTAACTTTCTTTATCAAAGTAAATAAAACCGAAGAAGCTGTTAAGAATGTAGCCCAAAGTATAGGGACAGCCAGAGCTTCTGACCGTGAATTGCTGATTCAGCTTTTTGATGCTAAATTTTCAGAAGCACTCAAAACTGTGGGTAAGAAGTTTGATTTTGAAGATCTCTACAGTGAAAGAGATAAATTTAAAAAGGAAATGCTTGCCGAAATTGGAGAAGAGCTCAACGGCTATTCACTAGAAGGTGCTGCTATTGACTTCTTGGAGCAAACCAAACTTGAATTCTTAGACCCTTCTAATATCTTAGACTCTCAAGGTATTCGCAAGATTACTGAGCTGACTGCCACTCAGCATAAACTCACTAACCAAATCCGCAGAGATGAAGAAAAAGAAATCAAACGCCAAGATGTGGAGGCTCGTGAAACGGTCTTAGACCTTGAAAAGCAAAATGTGGACAAGGAAGAAAAGCAGAAAGAAGACATTGCTTCTATCAAGGCAAGGGCACATTCTGTCATTGCCAAAACCCAACAAGAAGAATTGCTTAAATCTGAGCGTGCCAGAATAGAAACCGAAGAGGAAGTACAGAAAGCTGAAGAGCGAAAGCAAAAAGAGGTGATGATTCTCAACAAAGAAAGACTTGCCATAGAAGCCCGTAAAACTGAAGAAGTAGAGAAAGAAAGATCTATAGCCATCACTGACCGTGAAAAAGCCGTAGAACTTGCCCAAATAGACAAACTTAAAAGTGTAGAGCAAGACCGAAGAGATATTCAAAAGACTATCAAAGAGCGTATAGAATTAGAGCGTGAAACGGTCGTGGAGGAAGAAAAAATAAAGGATACAAGGGCACAAGCAGAAGCAGACAGGATTAAGAAAGTAGCCATCACTGCTGCCGAGCAATCTGCCGAAGAAGGTCTTGTAAAAGAAATCAAAGCAGCCGAAGCCCGTAAAAAAGCCGCAGAACTCAAAGCAGATCAAGACAGGTTAGAAGCTACTGTAGAGCGTGAAGTAGTGGATAAGAAAGCTGAATCTAAGAAAATTATGGCAGATGCCAATGCCCAAGAAGCCGCTGCCATCGGTCTATCCGAAGCCAGGGTCATGGAAGCTAAATCTGCTGCCTTAGACAAGCAAGGACAGGCAGAAGCCAATATCATTCGTCAAAAAGCACTGGCAGAAGCAGAAGGAATTCAAGCCAAACAAGCCTCCGAAAATGAAGCCTATGAAGAAAAAGGTAAGATTGACATCAAAATATTAGAAGAAAGAGGAATCGTAGAGTCTAAAATCATAAACATCAAGGCGGACTCTGTCAAAAAACAAGGACTTGCAGAAGCGGAAGTGATGGAGAAAAAAGCCCTTGCTGAAGCCAAAAAGATAGAGGCAAAAGCTGAGGCTATGAAAAAACTAGACGGCGTAGGCAGAGAACACGAAGAGTTTAAACTCAAGCTAGAGCAAGAAACTCAACTCGCCATGGCCAAAATCAATATTCAGAAAGACATTACGGAGTCGCAAGCTAAAGCCCTTGCCGAAGCCTTCAAGTCTTCTAAGATTAATATTGTAGGTGGTGAAACGATGTTCTATGAGAATATCATGAAAGCCATTACTCGTGGGCAATCTTTTGACCACATGATAGATAATAGTGATGCTCTCTCTGGTGTAAAACAATCTCTCCTCAATGGAAGCAATGGAGATGGTAAACACAGCATCATAGACAAAGTAAAAGACTTTCTGGGTCAGTTTGGACTAGAAAGCAATGATGTCAAAAACCTAACTATCTCTGCTTTATTGATGAAAATGCTCTCTATGGATTCTGATGAAGAGACCAAAGGCACCCTCAATAGCTTACTCAATAGTGCCAAAAAAGCAGGAGTGCTAGATAAAAAGGTAAATAACTGGTTGTAAAAATCAAGTTAGCTATGAGTGATTGGGTATTAAAAATTGATTTCAAAGGTGCAGGCAAAATGCTTGCACTAATGTTACATTTTGGTGATTTTGTTGGAAAACATACTACCTCGCAAGGTGTCCCACCTGCCGAGATTTTGGTGTCACACCAAAATATACCAAGGTTTTATCCGATAAAAATTATCACTCATCACTCATCATTTATAACTCATCACTTAGCCTAAAAGGCTCAAACATCAAAACTTGGGGCATCGCTCCAAGCTTAAAAGAATCATAGATTATGGCAGAAGATACGATAAATCCTGAGCTTGAAGAAAAAAAACAAAGTGCACAGCTCGAAGGAGGTACTTATGAAATTATTCGCAAACGTCTTGAAACACAAGCTGACGCACTGAGGCAACGCCTAACTCAACTCAATGCTGCTCGCAAAGAAGTATTTGGAAATATAGAAACCAAACTCATCGCCAATAATCGAATCGTAACAGATAATAATTGTATTCCCCGTGATATGGTAGGGGTTGGAATGCAGTTTATTTTTGGCTATAATGTACAGATGAAACTTAAATCTACACAGCTTGTAGATGTATTTAGTATCTTTCAGTACAATGAAACTGATAATTCTTTCCAAGCTTCTTCTCTTGAACTTATTCAAAATGAGAAGTTTCAATCTGATTTCTTAGAGATGTATAAATTTTATAAAGATACTGTCTTTATGAAATTTGCAACCATTGATTCTTCTCTCTACATGGTCTTTAAGGTAGGTAAAAAAGCAGAAGATATTAAGGTCTTTAAATGGGCAATCATCAATGACAAGCTCGAATACCTCAACAACAGAAGCGAATACGAATTCAAATATCCCAAACAACAAGCATTTGAATGGCAACGTGCCAAACGTGAATCTTACCGTGAGGGACAGCACCCACACATCTCTATCAATGACCGTGTATTTGTAGAGGCAGTCGGGGGCGACCTTACCATCAAAGTAGAAGACAATAGTGCTTCGGGAACGGGAATTTATTCTGAGCCTGTAGAGCGAAAACAAAACCTAGATGAAGGAGAGTATTATTTTTCTGACTTGGGAAATATCATCTTACTCAAAATCCGCCCTTACCAAGAAACCAAAGACCGCTACATTATCTACAACGATAAACTCAAGCAGGCAGTCAGAGTGGATAAAATACAAGAAGCTTGTATTATGCTTCCTGACAATCAAGGACTTATATTTTCAAATGGCTATTATCTACAATCGGGAGAATTAAAGCAATTTAATAATCTTTTGGATAACCTCCAGTTTGAGAAGCATGTGCAAGCTCCCAATGGAGAAGATCACCTTTATATTTTCCACAATGATAAAGAAGGAATTTATGTGCTATTGCCTTACAATCTCATACAGCAAAAAGTAGAAAGCCCCATCGTCTGTAGTGGTTTTTCTTTGTTTGAAAAAGGTGAATTGGCTTATTTTAGGTCTCAGGTAGAAGCTAGTAAAAATCACGCCATACAAATCTGGCAAACACCCTATGTAGGCCCTGATTATATTCCTCCAATTTCTAAAGAAAATTTCTTATTTAAAATAGGAAACAAAGACATCGTGAAAGGAATGGCAGAAATGACCGAAGTGCTCAACCTTGTCTCAAAAGAAGATGTCTATGCCTCTCTCTACATGGATTTGGTAAAGCAAAGTACTACTCTTTTAGATACTTATTATTGGCTCAATAATCCTGAGACATTCAAATTAGATGAGCCACTGCAAGAGATAAAGAAATCAGCCAGTGCTGCCATAGATGAATTTGAAAAAGTAACTCGTGTACAAAAAAATACACAGACTCAGATAGAGGAAGTGGCCAAGAGAATAGAAGAAATCAATGAACGCATTAAACGCAGTAATTTTGATAAAATAGACCAATTCGTACAGACTTTGGCTGACCTCCGAGGGCTAAGAGGAGAGACTATTTCACTCAAAGATTTACGCTATACTGACTTGCCTCAAATAGAAAGTTTTGAAAAAAACCTATCTGAGCAGACAGATATCATCTCTGAAAACACTGTAAGATTTTTACTCAAAAAAACAGCCCTAGACTACTACCGAGAAGAGGTCAAAAAATACGCAGATGCCATAGAAAAAGGCACAAAAGTAGCCGAGCTTAAAATCAGTGCAGAGAATCTAGAAAAAACAGGCAAAGAGTTAGATTTGCTGATAGACATTGTCAGTAATCTTAAAATAGAAGATTCTACACAGACAACCCAAATTATAGACAATATTTCGGGGATTTATGCCCAACTCAATCAAGTAAAAGCACAAGCCCGCAGCAAAAGAAAAGACCTTAGAAGTGGAGAAGCCATCGCCGAATTTGCAGCTCAGATGAAACTCATTAGCCAAGGCGTGGTCAATTATTTAGATATTTCAGATACCCCTGCTAGAGCCGAAGAATACCTTACCAAATTAATGGTTCAGTTAGAGGAGTTAGAAGGTAAATTTGCTGATTTTGAGGAGTTTATAGAGCAACTTACCGCCAAGCGTGAGGAAGTTTATAATGCCTTTGAAAGTAAAAAACTGACCCTTGTAGAAGCCCTTAATAAAAAAGCAACTGCCCTACAAAATGCTGCTGATAGAATCTTAAAAGGAATCCAAAGCCGTGCATCAAGCTTTGCCACAGTAACCGAAATTAATGGCTACTTTGCCTCTGATTTGATGATAGAAAAAATCAGAGACATCGTCAATAAACTTGTCAACTTAGATGACAATGTAAAGGCAGATGAAATTCAATCTCGCCTCAAAACCGTCCGAGAAGATGCCGTTCGTCAGCTCAAAGACCGTCAAGAGATGTTTGTGGGAGGTGAAAATGTCATTAAGTTTGGCAGACATCATTTCTCTGTCAATGTCCAAAATCTTGACCTTACTGTTATTCAGCGAGAAGGCAAGATGTTTTATCATCTTTCAGGAACTAACTTCTTCCAAGAAATTAAAAATGAAGCCTTTAACCAAACCAAGGCCGCTTGGACACAAGATGTTATCTCAGAAAATACCCAAATCTATCGTGCAGAATACTTGGCGTATCAGATTTATCAAAGCATCGCCAAACAGGCTCAAACTCAGAGCCAGATAAAAAATGGAAAGTCTGCGGAATTACTTCCAAGTCTTACCCAAATCGCTAAAATGAAGCAAAAAGAATTGATTGAGTTGGTGCAGCAATTTATGTCGCCTCGATACCTAGAAGGCTATACCAAAGGAGTGCATGACCAAGATGCTGCCCTTATTCTGCAAACATTGGCAGACCTCAATCAACGCATAGACTTGCTTAGATACCCAACTACTGCCCGTGCTTGTGCGGCTTATTTTTGGAAAGAATACCTTAAGAAACATCCTGAAAAACAACAGTTAATGCACAGCCAACTCAAAGGCATTGGAGTTATCTTGAAAGTATTCCCAAATAGCAAAGATTTTAAGCAAGAAATAGAAGGCTTACAAAAGGAAATCAGACATTTCATCACAGAAACGCACCTTTTTAATGCCGAAATTACTAACCTTGCAGGAGCGTATCTTTTCTATGAAATGATAAGAGGAGAGCAGTTTATTATCAGCCAAGAAGCCTCCAAAATCTATGAAGCTTTTCAGAAATACATCAAAAATGGTAGCCATACCCATATCTATGAGCAATCTCTTAAAGAACTCGCAGACGCACCCGAAGAGCAATTTGAACTACTGAGAACTTGGGTAGAAGCATTCGTGAAGCAAGCCAATCTAGGTGAAGAAGTAGAATTCGTAGAAGAATACATAGATGAGGCTGCCTCGTTACTCTTTCATCAAGATTATGACAATACTCGAATTATCCATGCTTCTATTCAGCAAGATATAAAAGGTTTATTGGGTTCTCATGGAGTGATTGAGCAAAAGAAATATCATTTACATTACAATGATTTTATGCTCAAACTTAATGATTTTGAGCATAAAATAGTACCACTTTATCAGCAATATACCGAACTCAAAAAACAACTCACAGAATCATTTAGAGAAGAACTTCGCCTCAATGAGTTTAAGCCAAAAGTTTTGTCTTCTTTTGTCAGAAATAAACTCATCAATGATGTCTATCTTTCGCTCATTGGAAATAACCTTGCAAAGCAAATCGGTGTGGTAGGAGAAGCCAAAAGAACTGATTTAATGGGAATGCTTTTGCTTATTTCCCCTCCTGGCTATGGCAAGACTACCTTAATGGAGTACATCGCCAATCGATTGGGGATTATTTTTATGAAAATCAATGGGCCTGCTATTGGGCATCAAGTAACCTCACTAGACCCCTCAGAAGCCAACAATGCAAGTGCTAGAGAGGAAGTAAATAAGTTGAATCTTGCCTTTGAAATGGGCGACAATGTGATGATTTACCTAGACGACATTCAGCACTGTAACCCCGAATTTCTTCAAAAATTTATTTCCCTCTGTGATGGGCAGCGTAAAATAGAAGGTGTCTATCAAGGCAAAGCCAAAACCTACGACTTACGTGGGCGCAAGGTCTGTGTCGTGATGGCTGGAAACCCTTATACAGAAAGCGGTGAGAAATTTCAAATTCCTGATATGCTCTCTAACCGTGCTGATACTTATAATCTTGGAGACATCATCGGAGATACTGCGGATGTCTTTAAGCTAAGTTATATCGAGAATTGCTTGACTTCTAATCCTGTTTTGAACAAACTAGCTACTCGTAGCCAAAAAGATGTCTATGCCCTCATTCGTCTTGCCGAAACAGACAGCAGAGAAGGTTTAGACTTTGAAGGAAGCTACTCGGCAGAAGAAACCAATGAGTATGTATCTGTGCTGAAAAAACTCTTTGTGGTGCGTGATTTTGTACTTCGCAATAACCTAGAATACATCCGCTCGGCAGCCCAAAGTGATGAATTCAGAACTGAGCCTTCTTTCAAACTGCAAGGCTCTTACCGAGATATGAATAAAATAGCAGAGAAAATCGTCCCGATTATGAATGATTCTGAGCTAAATACCTTGATTCTCTCCCATTATCAAAACGAAGCTCAAACCCTCACCACAGGTGCGGAAGCAAATCTGCTTAAGTTTAAGGAAATGAATCAACTCCTCAACGAAGAAGAAAAACAACGCTGGGAAGACATCAAAGCTACTTTTAAGAAAAATAACCAATTCAAAGGAATTGGTGCAGGCGAGCATATGAGCCAAGTCCTTATCCAACTTGCCAACTTCAACGAAGGACTTTTTGCGATTAAAGAGGAAATTCAAAAGGGGAGTGGGAAGTAGGAAATTATTTACCCATCAACACTCTGGTTAAAGCCTCTGGGCTTGAACCTCATAGAATAGGCTTTAGACTCGTTGTGCAAGCGAAGAGACTTACACGAGTTAACATATTTGAAAACTCTGTAAAACTATTTATTATTCTTTAAATGTGGCTATTAAGTCC
>JBBRUH010000206.1:0-9485 GCA_038248005.1 Cytophagales bacterium
CTGCCAAAGGATTTCTAATTAATGCAGATGTAAATGCTAGTTACAATATTATCAAAAAAGTAGCTCCAAAGATTTTCAATGGAGTAGAGGCTGTCGTAGTCCAGCCAGATAGATATTTTTCTATAAAATAAATGACTATAATGATTCACTTATCAATAAATTAATTAAATCACTCGTTATCAGATTATTACAAACTCATAATTTATAACTCATCTCTCACTTAGGTTTTTTAGTCTTCTTTAACGATTTTTCTTAAAATAGGTGTATTCCCAGTGTCAGTATCTATTTGGAGGTGATAAATACCTGCTGGATAATTTTCAAGCGAAATTTCTGCCTCCTCATAGACCTCTTGGGCATTTCCTATTTTACGCCCCCACTTATCTAGGATGCTTACTGTAAAGGATTGTTTCGGAAATATAATTTTGACCAAGTGAGTACTAGGGTTGGGATAAATCTTTAAAGAGTCTATTTGTTCATCTCCCAAAGCCGTAGGAGCTTCCATCTCAAACTCGTAAGGTGGGTTATTTTGTGCTTGTGGAGTTCCTAGGTTAGCTTTTTGCGTTTTATAAAGCAGATAACCTTTCAAGTTTTTGTAAGCTACAGACTGTCGAATATCACCTGCTGTATTGACGGTTTGCGTTGCAAATGCTCCTTTTGTCCCTTCATTATGCAGAAGAATACTACTATATTGCCCGAAAGAAGACAAAGTATTCTCTCCTTCTAACTGCTCAAATACCAAATAGCTTCCTGAGTTGAGATAAAGACCAAAGGCAAGCTTTTGAGCCATCATCGAATACAAAACTGAAGCGGTATTATTCTCATAAAATTGGTTCTGGTTGGGATTAAAAGCATTGGGAACAATGACCGTAGTAGCCAACAAACTTAAGCCAGGTCTAAACTCTAACTCACCATAATAGGCATGAAAAGGATCACCAAAATTATTGACTACCCAAGTTTTACCAGCCATCTTGGCATCATCTCCCAAAAAAGCCGTAATCATTCCATCTCGTTTCAGATGCGTTGCTAGTAGTTGTCCTGTTTGCCCGTTTTGCAAAAAATCTGATAATACACTCAAATCATTTTGAAAAAATACTGCCTTTTTGGCTCTTCTGATACGATTACGCAAAGTACTCTGGAAGGCTTGGTTGTTTTCAGCATTGGGGATTAACTCAATCAGACTATCAGCAGGCACACCTTCTGCGATGAGTGCCTCTTTCAAGCTACTTAGCAAACTAGTATTTTTAGAAATCAGCACCACTGCATCATCATTTTGTCCTGTATCTTCTATGAGATAGTCTAATAATTGACTATTAGAAGATAGCAATGTGCCTCCTCCAAGCAATACTGTATAGTTTCCTTGCTCTTCTAGGAGAGTAGGAGTGATGTCTTGAACAGGGGCATTTACCCAAGTTTGGTTGGTTAAGTTATAACTAAACCCATGCAAAAGCTGGATAAGTTGTAGATTAGCGGCTTGAGGTTTATCATTTTCAAAAGTAAAATCTTGTCCCGCTTTATAGAGAGATACTGAGCCAGTGCCATAGCAAGTAGCAATCTTATTGGCATCAATGCAGAGAGCAGTAGCATCATCTACGCCGATTCCTTGCAATGCCTCACCTTCTAGTTGTTGCCATTTTGCCATCAGTGCAAATAAACGACCCATACGCCCTCGCTCCGTAAAGTGTGTGTCAAAAATAACATCAGTCTGAAGACCAGTCAGAAAATCATTTGCCAAAGCAAAATAAGTAGAGTTTATGCTCTCAAGCCCGTCGGGCGGATAAATACTTCCATTTTGGGCAGTAAACATCACTTCTGATAAAATAGCCATCCCAGCAGATGTGCCAGCAATGACTCCTCCTTGATTGTATTTATCTTCTATGGCTGTCTGTACGGAGCTATTTTTAAAAAAATCATAATATTTAAACTGATCACCTCCTTTAAAAAAAAACACGTCATAAGCCATCAAAGTAGCATACATATTAGGTGAATTGGCTGCAAGTGTGTTGGGGATGGTGATATTGGTCGCTTCAATAGCTCCGAGTGATACAAAATAATTAGGGATAAAATTAGTCTCACTGACCGTACTGATGATAGCTACTTTTTTATTGCCAGACTGATTGACAGCCCATTGATAGGGAGCATTGCTCCAGCCTCCTATTTGTTCACTTCCTCCACCTATAAGCAGCAGTTTGCCTTGGGCCATGTGAGTAGATATATTTAGGAAACACAGAATGAAAGTAAGGATTGTAGTACGCATATTGGTAGTGTTATAAATGTAATGTTATATAGCTTTGTAAAAATAAGAATAATTTTATGAAATGTCTTGGTTGTCATCAAGAGAAAGTTCGCAAGAATGCCTCCTTTTTTTCAGATTATTGGCAAGCATATATAAAAGCCTTTGCAGAAGAAGAACATTTTGGAGTAGGAAAAGGTAGTGGATTGACCGCATAAATTGAGCGTTTTAACTGTACTCTTAGACAAAGAGCTTCTAGATTGGTCAGAAAATCGTTGAGCTTTTTGAAGTCAATTGAAAATCATATTAATACCATCAAACATTTTATCTGTGACTATAATCTAAATATAAAAACATTACAAATATAACACTACCAATTAATCAAATAAACTAGACAAAGATATTTCTAATTTTTAAATTAAGGGTGCGGAATGTGGGTTAGAAGGTTATAAAAAAAATGACCTAATGACTTGTAATACAATATCCAAATAACCTAACATTCAAATAACTTAATTTCCCAACTTTTTCCATTCTTTATCAAGAATTATAGTGATTCTGGTTAATAAATTTCCATGTTAGGGTGAGATTCTCTAATTTTACTATTATAAAAAGGAATAATCACTAATCATGAAAAAAATATTATTAATTATACTAATTCTAAGTACTGCAGTGATAGCATCTGCACAAACTCACTCAGATAACCAGCTTGCTATTACAGGGCAAATCCTTCCCTCTAAAAAAGATTTTCTAAAATTTATCCCCAATCAAAAGCAATGGGATGCGTCTGTAAAATATAGGGCAGAGATACCAGGGGGGCATCTATATTTACAAGACAATGCATTTAAATATGTGTTTTATGATTACAGTATAATGAGAAAAATACATGCACAGTCTCATCAACCCGAAGACATTCCAGATAAAATCAAGGGGCATAGCTTTTCTGTTAATTTTGTAAATGCACGCCCACAATCACAGATAAGAGCTTCACAAGTCAGTAAAGCAAAGTACAATTATTTCATAGGAAATGACCCAAGTAAATGGGCTAGTAATTTATCTTCTTACTCTAATATAGAATATCTGGGGATTTATGCAGGGGTTAATTTACATTTGCTTCAGAGCAATCAATCTCTTAAATATGAGTTTGAAGTTTTGCCTTATGGTAATCCTAATCAAATCTTGATGCAATATGAAGGAATGGATAAAATCTATCTTCAAGAGGGAAGCCTACACTTAGAGACAAGCTTAGGAAAAATTACTGAAAAGAAACCATACTGCTATCAAATCAAAAAAGGAGAAAAAGTAACTGTACCTTCTCGATTTGTGCTAGTAGGTAATCAAGTTAAATTTGAGTTTCCAGAAGGATACGACGAAAGCTTTGCTTTAATTATAGATCCAGAGTTACTTTTTTCGACTTACTCAGGTTCTACGGCAGATAACTGGGGCAGCACAGCTACATTTGATAGTGAAGGAAATTTATATTCGGGTGGAGTTGTATTTGGAGCTGGTTTTCCGACTACTACAGGAGCTTTTGACATTAGTTTTGGCGGTGGAGTAGATATAGGTATTCTTAAATATAATCCTGATGGTACAGACTTGTTGTATGCCACTTATCTGGGAGGTAGTGATGGTGAGTTCCCACATAGTCTGATAGTAGATAATAGTAATAATTTACTGGTATTAGGCACGACTAGTTCTGTTAATTATCCGACTACCAGCACTGCTTTTCAAAGAACTTTTGCAGGTGGCACTAGTACAATCCCAGAAAGTGGCATCAGTTATAACTTTGGAAGTGATATATTCATCACAAAATTAAACCCTACAGGAAGTCAACTAGTAGCTTCCACCTACATAGGTGGCTCAGGCAATGATGGAATCAATCAATCAAGAACAGGAGGACTTTTTAACTATGGAGATTCTTTTAGAGGAGAAATCATAGTTGATACAGATAATACTATTTATGTAGCTTCTACCACTCTTTCTAATAATTTTCCAGTACCGAATGGTATTCAGACAAGTCTTAGGGGGACGCAAGATGGAGTAGTTTTTAAATTTAATAATACTTTGAGTACTTTACTTTGGGGTACATACTTTGGAGGGAGTGCTTTTGATACAGTGTATTCTTTAAAACTGAATGGGACGGGGGATTTGTATATATGTGGAGCTACTGCGAGTACCAATCTTAGGACTCAAGTGCCTGTGGGGGCTGGTGTACCTTTGCAAGCTAATCGTGCAGGAGCAGATGATGGCTTTGTAGCAAGAATGAATACAAATGGACAGTTACTTCAGGTTACTTATCTAGGGACAACTGCCAATGATCAAGCATTTTTGATTGATTTTGATGAAGATTTGAACCCAATCATAGTAGGGCAGACTTTTGGGGCGTATCCTATCAGCCCTGGTGTTTATCGAAATGCCAATAGCGGACAGTTTATTGATAAGCTAAGTCCAGATTTATCTACACGCTTGCTTTCTACTGTAGTGGGGACTGGCAAAGGTTCGCCTGATATCTCAGTAACTGCCTTTTTGGTTAATGACTGTAGTAATATCTATATAGCAGGCTGGGGGGGCAATGTTGGGATAGGCAATCTCTCCACCAATGGACTACCTACTACGGGTGATGCCTATTCTTCTACTACTGATGGCTCTGATTTTTACATTATCATTTTAGAGAAAGATATGCAGTCATTGATATATGCTACCTTCTTTGGAGGAACAGCATCTAACGACCACGTGGACGGAGGTACTTCTCGATTTAGTAAAGATGGAGTGATTTATCATGCGGCTTGTGCTTCATGTGGTGGAGTAGATAGTGATTTTCCTACTACTCCTAATGCTTGGTCTGATACTAATAATAGTTCTAACTGTAACAATGCTGCTTTTAAGTTTGATATAGGCTCGCTTTCTGGCGATTTTGATATTTTGGATGCTGCCATAGGCAATGTGATCACACAGGGCTGTGAGTTTCCTCTCCAGACTACTTTTGAGTTTGAGGGGCAGGGGGTAACTACTTGGGAGTGGCTAGTAGATGGGGCATTTGCAGGAAATACACCTGAGATAGATTGGACTTTTACTGCCAATGGTGTCTATGACATACAACTTACCATCAGTAATCCTGCTAGTTGCTTGCAAGAAATCGTACTTATCAAGCCTTTTCCAGTTTCTATGATTAGTGTAGATGCTGATTTTGCAGAGACCATTTGCCAAGGAGAAACGGTTAATCTTACATCCTCAGTTACTTCTTCTAACCCTTATACTTTTCAATGGTCACCTATTACAGGGTTAGATAATCCCAATATACTAAACCCAGTAGCTACTCCCAATCAATCTACTAATTATGTCTTAACTGCTACTGACGAAAATGGGTGTATTGCTCAAAAAACAGTAGCTGTTACGGTGATTCCGCCTCTTAATGATAATTTTGATATTAGAAATGCCTTTGGTATCTCTGTAAGCAATGACTGTGTGCCTGCAAATGTTACTTTTATTTATAACCCTCCTATGGTAGATAATCCTACTTGGACATGGGACATTGAAGGTTTTGGCACATTTCAAAATCAAACCAATCTAGTGCTTACTTTTACAGAAACGGGTGAATATCTTATCCGATTGACTGCTTCACGGGGGGGGCAATGTCCTCAGAACGTAACTATAGAAAAAATCCTTGTATTGAGTGAGTTAAGCCTAATAGCAAGCCCTGACCAGCAGATTTGTTTTGGAGAAAGTATCCAACTGAATGCAGAAGCTTCTAATAACTCTACTTATCGTTGGACCCCTACCACAGGATTGAGTAATCCTAATATTCCTAATCCAATTGCTTCTCCTACAATCACGACTGAATATACTGTCAGAATCCAAAATGAGGTGGGTTGTATTAGAAACGAGAAAGTATTGGTAGAGGTGTTTCCTGAGTTAAACATTGATTTTGATTTAGAAGTTGGTTCTGACTGTGCTAAGCCAAGTTTACTAAAATTTATTAACCGCTCCACAGGCATCAGCCGCTATGAGTGGACTATTAGCAATGGAGAGATTTTTACAGAAGAAAACCCAGCAGATTATATATTTACACAGGCAGGCACTTATGAGGTTACTTTAAGGGCCTTTAATGGAAATGATGACTGTGAAGCTAGTGAAACCGTAACCATTGAAGTAGAAGATAACCTGACACTTCCTCCCAATGCCATTACGCCAAGTGAAGCAGATGGTAAAAATGATACATTTCAAATCACTGATTTTCGCAAAAACTATAAAGTAGAGATATACAACCGTTGGGGAGGATTACTCTATAAAAATGATAGTTATCAAGATGAGTGGGGCGAAGGAGTAGATGCAGGAGTATATTATTACATACTAACCTCACCCAAAGGAGTCAAATGTCGTGGTTGGATAGAAGTAGTGCGTTAAAACTTGAATGTGCGATATAAATTAATCTAGAGTCAAAAAGAATTTCCTTAGTGCTCTGCGTATTCTCCGTGGTTATAATAGAAGTTTTTAGTTAATTTTTAAAATAAAGGTACAGAATCTCGGCTCAAATACATTGAAACAAAATCTCATAAACCAATATTATTATGACAAAGAAAAAAGATAATAAAGACAAAAAAGACATTAAAAAAACTCCTTCTATCAAGGTAAGTGATAAGCTGAAAGAATTTGATATTCAGATTAATTCCTTAGGAGAGATTATCTCTAACTATGATATTGATAAAATCAATGATTTTTTGAATAAAAACGTAGAAGATAAAAAACTTACTAACCGAGAGGATAATCTTTTAGAAAAGCTTCGCAAAAAAGAAAGTGAAGAAGACAAAGAGGATGAACCCAAAAACGATTCAGAAACTGAATGAATGAAGAGCTAAATTTTAAGATTCTTGGTGATTCTGCACAAGTTTTAGAGATCACACTATCCCCTAATACCACTTTGATAGGAGATGGTGGGGCTTTGCTGTACCTTGACCACGAGATTGGCTTCGAGACCAGAGATACAGACGGGTCAGAAGACTTAAAAGGTGAATCAACAGAATCAGAAGATGATTTTGAAGAGGAAGAACCTGAACCAGAGCCTGTTGTAGATGATTTTGAAGACTTTGAAGAGAGAGACCAAAAAGGGAATTTACTCCAAAAACTCTGGATAGCTACTAAGCGAAAAGTAATGGATAGAGTAATCAAAAAGCCAGAAAAAGAAGAACCTGAACCTGAGCCAGAAAAAGAAGAACCTCTGGATGAATTAGACCCCGAGTTAGAAGATGAAAAAGAAACGATTCTCTCATGGTATATTACACATTTCACTAATTTTAGCGAGTTTGTGCGTAAGGTAGCATTTACTACTGCTAATTCAGGGATAGTACTCAATATAGACCTGCGTGAAACTACTGATAATGAACTGATTATCCAGACAGGGACTTTTCTTTGTGCTAAAAAAGGAGTAAAAATAGAAAAATTTTTAGATACCAAACTTGGAGTAAATTTTACCAAAGAAAATCTCTTTAAGCTAGATAAGATAAAAGGGGAGGAGCTTGTTTTTTTGCAATGTGAAGGACAGACCCTAGCTATGGAGTTAGACAATGATGCAATTAGGATTGGTTTATTTTCATTGATTGCCTTTGAATCTACTTTAGAATTAGACCTTGAGAGTGTAGTCAATGTTCAGTCTATGAATTATGAAGATAATACTCAATTCATAACACTCTCAGGCACAGGGAGATATTGGATACAGACAGCCAATGTGCAGCAACTCATGCACCGCATTGCCCCTTTTATGTTTGAGCCAGAGGAAGAAGGTTTAGAACTTAATAAACCTATCACCCCACAATCTTCATCTGCATTAGATGATAGGCAAGAGTCAGATTTAGGAGAATTTCTAAGGCAAGCAAGTGAAGAAGAAGACGATAATAATTAATTCTCTTAAAGCCTTATCTTAGTAAAGCTTTCAAAATAAAGCACTCATTTAGTATTAGTAAAACATTCATTATAAGAATATGATAGATTAATAACCAATAACCAATCTCTTACTTATTATGAGATGTTTATGAAATAAAATCTTTTTTTTACGAAATGATTTCTAACTTTGCCAAAAAAAATTAAACTATGATTCAGCGAATACAAAGTATATTTTTATTGGTAGTAGTGGTGAGTATGTTAGTGGCAATGTTTTTTCCTATTTGGGAAAAAGAAAACCAAGAAACTAAAGAAAAAACAACCCTCACTTTTTTGAAAATGGAATATCAGAAAGAGGGCAAAGTACAAAATACAGCAGGCACACAAGCCACTTACTATTTATTGATTTTGGCTGGAGTTATAATATTCTCGGCTACTTATTCTATTTTTCGTTTTGATAGCCGATTGATGCAAATGAAAATTGGACTTTTCAATTCACTTATTTTATCTATTATTTTGGTGGTAAGCGTCTATTTGATAAGCTATTATGGAGAGACTTCCTTTGCCAAACCTCTAAATGGAGACTATTTTATTGGATTTTATTTACCGATTGTAGCCATTATTGCTAATCTAGCTGCCAATCGTTTCATTCGCAAAGATGAAAAACTAGTGCGTTCGGCAGATAGAATGAGGTAATTGATAAATCATTTTGACTTCGCCATTGCCTCTGTCTTCATAGGCGATTATCATAAAGGTATGAAAAATTATCTTTTAGAGATTTTATTAGAAGCAATACTTTTTTGACGAGAACAATGAAAACGCTCTACTTCGGAAGAGCGTTTTTTACTGTGTTTAGTGCCACGACCTTGCACTCTAGCACGCCACATCTTCCAAGAACTAAGTTTCATCTCTTGTCGCATCAGCTTAATTACTTCACCTTCAGGTACTCCAAATTGCTCTTCTATGGCATCAAAAGGTGTTCTATCTTCCCAAGCCATTTCTATGATTCTGTCTATGTCTATCTCTGTAAGTGTATATTTTTTTGCTATTTTCATGTGTTTAAAATTTAGAGTTCATATTTTTTATACCTATTTAAGGTTCTGTGAAGCCTTTTAGTTATCAGATTTCTGATTTTTTCTTTTGCTAGTCGGGATTTGTAATCCCGTCTGAAGACTTTTGCTAGTCGATCTTGCTAGTCGGGATTTGTAATCCCGTCTGAAACTTTTGCTAGTCGGGATTTGCAATCCCGTCTGAAGAGAATAAGATTTTCAATCTGATAGGGCTAATTTGCTAGTCGGGATTTGTAATCCCGTCTGAGATTTTTGCTAGTCGGGATTTGTAATCCCGTCTGAGATTTTTGCTAGTCGGGATTTGTAATCCCGTC
>JBBRUH010000207.1:0-9484 GCA_038248005.1 Cytophagales bacterium
AAAAACTCAAATTTATGCAAGTCTTGCCCTTGCAAAGTTGCTCCATATTTGGGGAGGCCTTGAGTCTGGAGATAGGCTTCTAGCTCCACATATACAGAACTTACTCTCAAAAAAGAACCCATAGAAGCAGCAATGGTTTTGGGGTGATAGGCATCTACAGTATCTTGAGAGCATATTACTTGCTCAATGCCATACCAATCTGCTATCCTCAGAATCGTACCGAGGTTGCCAGGGTCTTGGATTCTATCCAGTGCGATTGCATAGTGCTGAATAGGCTTAGGAGCGTGCATTTCGGGCATTTTAAGCACTGCCAAGCATTGTGTATTGGTGCTAAGACTTCCTGCCTTACCTAGCTCAGTATCTTCTACAAGAATAGGTGAAGTAAGAAGGCTTTCAAGTGCTGCTTCATGTTTTTGAGCAAAAGTCTCTGTGCAGTAAAAATGAAGTATTTCCCATTGAGCAGTGATGCTTTCAAAGCAGATTTTTTCTCCCTCTACCAAAAAAGCTTGGTGTATTTGCCTATACTTTTTGATTTGCAAGGAGTTTAAAAACTTTAATTGTGCTTTGGAAAGTTTGCTCATTGTGTGGGTTTTGGGAAAATTTGAAAAGCAAAGATAATAATAAGCCCTTTAAAGTAATCAAACTTTGATTATCTATACGAAATATGTATTTTTAGGGAAATTCTCTCATCAGTGATGGTTCATGAAGACACGAACCATAGAAAAATATTAATAGGAATAATCTATATAATGTACTATACGCAAATGTCTAATAATGAAAATTTTAAAAACACCTTGGAAAAATGATTTAATGGAATTGGTTTCACAATCTCAGAAATCAATAAAAATCACATCGCCATTTATAAAAGAGAATATCTATAATGAATTAATATCTAATAAACAAACAGAAACACAATTAGAACTAATTACTTCTTTTAATTTCTACAAATTAAAACTTATAAGATGCCCCTAACAAAATAAACCTGTTTAAAAGTTTTATACTTCTATTTATATTTATAAAATCAGAAATAGCATTGGATATGAATTCCTTGGTATTTGTGAGATTCCGAGCATCAATATTAATAGAGAATTTGCTTTTAATAACTTCATACAAAAATGAAGCGTTCATAAAATAGTAATTCTGCCTGCTTATACCATCACTTTTTGTAGTAATTAATTCTTGTGAAACATTCAGTTTTATCTTTTTACTAAATTTAAAATTCAAGTCCAAATATGTATTAGTATTATATTGAGTAAAAATGTTTTTTTGTGAATATATATTTTGCCAGACAAGATTAATCCCCAGATTATAATTAAATACTTTTAGAAACCCAGATTTTATCGATGTGTTAAGTTTATATTCCCATACTCTATTTGTTCTGTTTAAATCACTATCATTAAGATTATTCTGATAGATGCCTTGTGAGACAGATGGTCTTATTTTGATAGTAAAGGAATATTTAGGGAAATACTGTTCTATTCCCAGCATTATATTGCTAGTTTGATTGGCAAAGAAATTTTCCACTTTTTCAATACTATTAAAATCACTGCTTATTAGCCAATTTGAACGATAACCTCTTGGTTGATATGTAAAAATACCATTGATGTAGAAAAGAAAATCTCCTTCAAAATTTCCATAAATATAGTTAAGAAGACCCGTATGATTAAACTGAGGAACTAGTAATGTGCTTCCACTTTCAAATGAACGATACCCCACAAGCCTTTCACCTGTACTTATATCAAGCACTTGTGGCATTTTAGTGGTGAACATATAGGTAGTTGATATTGTGTGATTATTTTTATCTATTCTTGCTCCTATGGAAGGCAATATATAAAATTTATTATAATTTTTAGACTGTGCATATTGTGCTTGATAATATCCTAGTAAAGTTACAAAAATAAAATAATCCAAAAAGGTCTATATCCTGCGTATATGAAGTACAAAAGTCATTTGCTGAGCAGTTTATTTTTTCCTTTTTACTAAGATAAAAAGATACTTTTTCATAAAAATATTTGCAAAGCACCGTGCTTTACCTGCTATAAAGCAAGATAAAGTATTTTTAAAAAGCTTTTCAAACTATGATTGAATACTCAGACGATTACTAAATCACTTATCATTAGGGTAAGCAAAAAGACTGTCTGGTAATTCAGGATTAAATTCTATGTCTTGAATGATTGTCTCGGAAACTAGTCCTCCTCCTAACCAAATTTCTATTTTATGAGAAACTGTATATCCATCGGTTGTATGATACTCTTTCAACAAAGTATATTGATTGTTACTTTTTAAGTCGGGGTTTAATCTACTTATACTACGTATTTCTAATAAATCACTATCAGTATTGACGTAAAAGTAAAATACTTTGTCATTTATTTTATATTCTAATTCATAATACTCTTGCTCATCTATTACTATTTTTTGTAAAAAATCAACTTTGGCGTTATAGTATGCTGGGTTTGCTAATAGAGGAATAATGGTGGATGCACCAAAGGGAAAGTTTTTATTGACGTAAAAAGAGTGGATATACTCACTTTGTGGTTTTGCAGGCTGATTTCCTGCTTTCTTCCAGCTATCAGTGCCATCAAAAGCATTAACTGTTAAGACATCATCTTTTGAAGTCTCCATTCTAAACATGAAAGGTTTCTTTTCATAATAAAGAATAATATCTGAGGTGCCTAAATGATTCATCACAATCCTCTTTTTGAGAGAGTGTAAGTCCTGAAAGCCTTCACCCACAGCCATAAGATGTTTATTAACAATCTCCTCTGTACTCTGTGCAAAGTTAAGTTGTATAGACAAGCAAAATAAGAGGTAAAAACAAAATAAACGTATTATTTTCATAAAAAATAATTTGATAAAACTAAAAGGATTGAGTGTAATTTACAAAGACCTTTCAATCAAAAACAAGTTGATGTTATGATGAAAAGTCTTGGTAAAGAATTTACAAAGAAACACAACCATTTGATTGATAGATTGCTACAGCAGCAAGAAATCCATCATGGTTATAAATACCTGAGTAAACTCTAATCATAGTACTTGCAGCCGCACATAATTTAAAAGGTTCTTGCCCATTAGACTTTCCTTGCACTTCTTCCATTTCTAACAAAGATAATTTTTCCATTTTAATATTTGTTCATGTTTTAAAAATATTTGCAAAGCACCGTGCTTTACCTGCTATAAAGCAAGATAAAGTATTTTTAAAAAGCTTTTCAAACTATGAAAAACCTTGTTTTTCTTTCATCTTATCTAATAATATTTGCTCAAAGACATACTGTTCCAAATCATTCCAAGTATCAAAATCTAAGAAAGTACAGAAACTTGTACGGGTACGTTGATTAAAACTTGTATGTTGATAATTTTGAGGCAAGAAGATACGCCTTAGTGATGAATGACTTACTCCTATCAATTCACTCGCAAGTTGATAGTGTTTTTCTGTCCATTCCTCACAAGTTACCAAGAGGATTTGGTAATCAGGAAGTTTACGTTTTTTAACCTCTTCTTTTAATCTAGAGCATAGCATTTTTGCTAGTTTTTGTTTGAAATGTAAGTGCTGCATGAAGACGTATAGTTTTGGTCTTTACATTATTTTAGTGAAATGAAGTGCTTCATCTCTACAAACAAAGATAACAAAAAAATAACAAAATACCTTTTCAATTTTCAAACTTTGAAAAGTTTTTATAATTTAAAATATAGGTAACTACTCAGGTCTAATTTAATATTAGAGTGCGACAATAGATTTAAAGAAAAACAGCACATTAAAATTTCTTTTCCTTAAAGTATCAATAATAGAGCGTAGGACATAAAAAGAATGCTATCTAGATTTGAATTGACCACCCGCGCTTATCCCTCCAAATATAAGAACAAACGCTTGAATAGGTAATAAAGAAATGCTTTTTTACTGTGATTTATTTTTCTCACCTCAAGCATCAAATCAGGAGTAAACTTGATTCACCATGAGGCACATCAAGCTAAGTGCTATCAAATCCATTTTGCTTGAAAACTTTTAATATGATGTGTTATTTGAATGGGATTACTCAATTTCTGTTTCAATAGCGATTGAAAATTTAGTGCTGGGTTCTATAGTTTTATAGCTTGTTTTTTGAGTCAAATCAGTAGATTCATCCTCTCGGTCAGGAAGTCCGAGCCAAGGTTCTATACACACATAATCAGCAGATGGTTTTGACCATAATGCAAGATGAGGATAGTCTTTAAATCGAACTACGATTCCTTTTTTCTCATCTTTCTTGCGTAGCCTAACCCAATCACATGCTATGTCAGAGAATATCAAGGCATCTTCATTAAATAGCGTATCCGAAAGTGGAAGTATCTCTTCATTGCTTTCAATTTTACGTTTGTGATGTGATAGTAATCCAGATGCCCCTAGTGTGTCGGCATTAAGGTCAAATTGAGTGGGAAATTCAACAACATAGTCAGATAACTTTATATTTTCACTTAAAGGACAGGTGTATGCTGTATGTCCACCACAAGCGAATTGCATAGGAACGGAGTCTCTATTTTCAATTATATAGGTCATAACTAAACGCTTCTCAACAAGGGTAAACTCTACCGAGAACGAAAATTTGAATGGATATTGTTTGAGCGTTTTCTCAGAACTTGTAAGTATAAAAACACACTTAGAAACTCCCTGTTGCTCGAAAGTAAGTAGATTATTGTTTCGAATAATCCCGTGCTTAGGCATTGCATACGCTTCCCCATTGAAGACAACTTTGTCCTCTTTAATTTTCCCAATAGCGGGGAATAATACTGGTGAACTGCTTCCCCATACTGACTCGTCTATTTGCCAAATGTACTCTTCGCCAGTTTCCTTGTTTTTTAAAGAACGTATCTCTGCTCCATTAGACTCAATAATGCAAATTAACTTTTCGTTTTCTATAGTATGTAGCATATTAAAAGAATAATTATTATAAAATGTCTATTTTTTGAGTGGTGTATAATATTCTAGGGTTTGCTGAGGTGGAGGAATTAGAAGCACAAGTATTCAACTTAGCATTTTGACAACTATTTTTGTTTTACTTGATACATTCCTATCCAATCTACAAAGTTAAATTTCATTTTTTTTGCAAAATCTTCTAATCTATCAGTTTCTGTTACACTGCTGATGTCATAAATGGCAAATGTCTGTAATGAATTATCTGCGTTTAGTTGTCCGTAAAAATAAGTTCCTAACGCACTTATTACAAAAGTATTTTCAGCAAAACCCTTGTAATCATTACTAAAGCCTAATGCTCCAATTTTGTCAGTTTCCAATGCTTTCTGAATGTCTGTTAAATGAATTTTGTCTTTTATTTTGGTTGTTGGAAATTGTCTTACAAAGCATTTTTTATAGCTTGTCATTTCTTCATGCTCCTCATGTTCTTTTGCACTTTCTCTGATTTCTTCAAGCATTTTTTCAATTTCTCCTGAATTTTCTGCCGAAATAAATTCTTGTTGTAGCCAATCATCTCCGTGAATTTGAATTGTAAAGTCAGTAAATAATGCTTGCTCAGTCAAGTTTGGAAAATCGTTTTCAATGGTTGGTAAGGAAAACAAGATATCCTTAGGATTCATATATTCTACCTTTCGCATTTTCAAAATAAGTTGTTTCGATTTTATGAATTCTTCTGAATTTTCTGGAACAGCTTGTTCGATTGTCCAATCATTTCCTTGAATGTGTAATGTCGTTGATACTGAAAATGTTGTTGGTAATTGGGCTGCTTGTATTTCCGAAACACCGAGTATTTGTCCATTAGAATTGTCAATGAATTGAACTTTTATTTTGTCGTTTTTGTCAGATAATTCCACTTATATATTATTTTTTATTAATTGTTGTTTAGAGTGTCAGCTGTAAAATAACTGTAAACACCCAATCTACAAAGTTAAATTTCATTTTTTTTGCGAAATCTTCTAATCTATCAGTTTCTGTTACACTGCTGATATAATTATCTTGGAGAAGCTAAGGATAGCAAATATTAAGGCAGACCATGCTTAATTTTCTCTGCAACTTGATTTAGACTTCCTTTTAATACTATATTTCTATGACGGTCTATTAAATAGTAGGTTAGAACCATACTTACATCATAGTTTTTAACAACGATGCCATTATATCCTCTCAAATCACAAACATTATTCATATTACCAATGCCAGCTCTTTCAATTCCCTTTTCCCAGGCACTTTGGCTTGTATTATATTACTATAATTTATTATGATTTAATTGAAGTTATATAATACTGAGATTTATTATCATTGATAATCGTTTCACAAAGAGTCAAAAACGAATGATATGCTTCCTTTCTTTTCTCTAATAACTCTTGTGAATCATCTGAGGATAATTCTTGTATTCTTTGATAGAAGTTTGTCCAGCGTGCAAAAAATTGATAAAACACTTGGTTATTGTTTGGGTCTGTTCTGAAAATAGGTTGGTTCGGATAAATCTCTTTTATGTTGTCAGTTTCAATAGATTTTGTAAATTGACTAAATTCTATTTCAGTCTTTTCATTTGATAATACCAAATTTATTGGGCGAGTATCATTATAACTCTCAACGATTAAATGGAATAAGGTTGGTACTTTAACAACATCTTTATATAATAAATGATGATTGGATATTAGTAAAGTATCAGTCTTATTTGTTAGTCTATTTAAAAGAACTACTCTTCCAGAGTCTAAGGAATTAAATCGAATATCAAGTGTAGATTGAGAATG
Organism: Cytophagales bacterium; assembly: GCA_038248005.1. GTDB lineage: Bacteria > Bacteroidota > Bacteroidia > Cytophagales > Microscillaceae > JAABSX01. The sequence goes on from JBBRUH010000207.1 coordinate 6,700, forward strand.
AACAATCTGTGTTATAATGACTAATATTAATGTTAAAGTGAGATTTTTCATATCGTAGTGAAGTAGTGATTCTTTAAATATTTAGGAGTGTAAAACATCTAATTTTATCTCCAAATATAAGAATAAATGCTTGAATAAATATTTTTTCTTATGATCCATTTTACTGTTTTGGGTAAGCAATTCTCACTAAGATTAGACTGATTTATAGTCTCAAAATTCAAACTATTTTGATATACAAGTACTTTTAGTAAGTGAATTAAGTGCTATACTTATCAAATATTTCACAAGATCAAAAAAAATATTCTCAAAAGCAATTAACTTTGACTGCTCAATGTTTTCACAGTCCAAATTAAAGAAATATGATTCAAGAATCCACTAAACAAACCAAAAGAATCAAACCTGATTGGTTAAAAATACAATTACCCACAGGCAAAGAATATATAGAAGTCAAAAAAATCATCAAAGAACACCGTCTGCATACTATCTGCGAAAGCGGCAAATGCCCCAATGTGGGTGAATGCTGGAGTGCAGGAACGGCTACTTTTATGATTTTAGGTGATATATGTACTAGGGCTTGTCGCTTTTGTGCAGTTAAAACGGGGCGACCTGAGGCTATAGATTGGGATGAACCTGTGAATGTAGCTACTTCTATCCAATTAATGAAACTCAAGCATGCCGTTATTACCTCTGTAGATAGAGATGACCTAGCAGATGGCGGAGCTTCTGTCTGGTCCGCTACTATCAAAGCCATCAAAGAACTCAATCCTGAGACTACTATAGAAGTGCTAATCCCTGATTTCAAAGGCAAGGCTGAGTCTATTTTACAAGTAACTGAGCAAAAGCCCAATGTGATTTCTCACAATATGGAAACGGTCAGAAGACTTACTCGCCAAGTTCGCCGTAATTCGGATTATGATAGAAGTCTTTCGGTACTTAAGTTAGTAGCCGAGCAAGGCATCCGAAGCAAATCTGGTATTATGCTTGGCATAGGTGAAACCGAAGAAGAAATCTTAGAAACAATGGATGATTTGCGTAGTGTAGGTTGTGAGGTAATGACCATCGGGCAGTATCTACAGCCTACCAAAGAGCATCTAGAAGTGCAGGAATTTGTAAGACCTGAAGTATTTAAAAAGTATGGAGAAATAGGTTTGGCAAAAGGCTTTCGTTTTGTAGAAAGTGGTGCTTTGGTGCGTAGTTCATACCATGCTGAAAAACACGTACTTTAAGTTTTTTTATGCAAAGTATTGATAATCTGACCGTACATTCTTTTCAGACTATTCCTTACAAAGAGGCTTGGCGATGGCAAGCTTCTTTGTTTGAAGAAATGCAATCACAAAGTAAAGAAAATGAATACATCGGTCATTTGATTTTTTGTGAGCATCCTCCTGTCTTCACCTTGGGAAAAAATGGTCAAAAAGAAAATCTATTAGTTTCAGAAGAAAGACTCGAGAAAGAGCAAATTGAAATTTTTCAGACAGACAGAGGAGGTGATATTACTTATCATGGCTATGGGCAGTTAGTTGTCTATCCTATTTTGGATTTAAACAAACTCAAAATAGGTATCAGAGAATATGTAGATAGATTAGAAGAAGTAATTATACAAACACTCCAATCTACAGGCATTCACTCAGGACGCATCAAAGGAGCTTCGGGCGTATGGATAGAAGAAAATAGAAAAATATGTGCCATCGGGATTAGGGCAAGCAGAGCAATTACGATGCACGGTCTGGCATTAAATGTAAATACTCATTTAGCACATTTTGAGTATATCACGGCTTGTGGCTTGGAAGGCAAAGAAACTACTTCCATAGAGAAAGAGATTTCCAAAAAAATAGCTTTATCAGAGATAAGTCAAGAAGTATTGAAGAATTTTATAAGCGTTTTTGAGCTTAGTGAGAGATGAGTTATAAATGATGAGTTATGAGTTCGTAATAATCTGATAATCAACCTCTTACATAAATTAAATCAGACAATTATTCTAAAACTATTCCTTTACAGACTTTCATAAAAAAAACCCAACATAATTAAATCACATTGGGTTAAGTTATTCTATATCAATAGCTTACAAATTGTCAGAAGTTATTTTTGCTGAATAGTACTCACGGTTCATACGAGCAATGTATTCTAGTGAAATATCCTTAGGACATTCGGCAGAACAAGCACCTGTATTGGTACAAGCTCCAAAGCCTTCGGCATCCATCTGGGCTACCATTTTTTCTACACGGTTTCTGCGTTCTGTCTTTCCTTGTGGAAGTAAAGAAAGCTGAGATACTTTAGCACCTACAAAAAGCATGGCAGAAGCATTTTTACAAGCCGCTACACATGCACCGCAACCGATACATGTGGCTGCATCAAATGCATCGTCTGCAATTTCTTTGCCAATCGGAATCGCATTTGCATCTATGGTTACACCAGTGTTTACTGAAACGTAACCACCAGCTTGTATGATACGATCAAAAGCAGAACGATCTACAACTAAATCTTTCACAACTGGAAATGATTTCGCTCTCCAAGGTTCGATCGTAATTGTTTCACCATCTTTGAAGCTACGCATGTGTAGTTGACACGTTGTAATCGCTTTTTTAGGTCCGTGCGCATGTCCATTGATGTACATGCTACACATGCCGCAAATACCTTCGCGACAATCGTGATCAAATGCTATGGGGTCAATACCTTTTTTTATTAGGCCTTCGTTCACAACGTCAATCATTTCAAGAAAAGACATATCTGGAGAGATATCTTTTGCTTCGTATGTTTCAAGTTTACCAGAAGCTTTAGCATCTTT